>CAZBEU010000175.1:0-1924 GCA_964491005.1 uncultured archaeon
TTAAGTTTACTCTTAAGTTTACTTTTATTATTATAAGGCGCCTTATAATGCCTTATAAGAAAACAGATTTTTTCTTATAGGTATTAAAAGGTTATTGAATAAATAAACAAATTACAATAGGTTAAAAAAAAATGGTGGAAATGGATGAGATAAGTGTCTCAGGAATGATGGAAAAGATAAGAAATACTCTTTGTCTTCCAGAGAAAGCATATTTTTTTGATACAACGCTAAGGGATGGTGAACAAACACCAGGGATTAGCTTTACTCATGAAGAGAAGCTTTCTATTGCTGAGGCACTCAGTAATTTAGGAATAGATATTATTGAAGCGGGATTTCCTATTACCTCAGATGGTGATTTTGCGGCATGTAAAGATATTGCAAAATTGGGATTAAATTCTGAGATAATAGGACTGGCTCGAATGAAGAAAATTGATATTGATAGAGTTATAGAGGCTGATATGGATAGTATACATGTTTTTATTTCAACATCGGATTTACATATAAAAGAACAAATGAAATGCACAAGGGAAGATGTCCTTAACAGTATTACAGAACAAGTTACTTATGCTAAAGAACACTATAGTACGGTTTTATTTTCAGCGATGGATGCAACAAGAACAGATTTAGATTATCTTTTAAAAGCAAATCTTTTAGCAGTAGAATGTGGTGCTACGAGAGTCAATATTCCCGATACAGTAGGAACAATAACACCTACGGCTTTTGGTCATATTATTAAAAAAAATTATGAAGCTTTACCGAAAAACATTAGAATAGCTGTCCATTGTCATAATGATTTTGGATTAGCAGTAGCAAATACAATCGCGGGATTTGAAAATGGAGCATCTGAAGCTCAAACAGCAATAATGGGACTAGGAGAACGTGCAGGAAATGCATCTTTTGAAGAAACTGCTATGTCTTTATATGCTCTTTATGGATTACCAATGAATATTAATACAAGACTAATATTTCCTACAGCAAAATTAGTTGAAAGTTATTGTGGTGGAAAGATTAAAATTGGTCGACTTCAAGCATTAATAGGACAAAATGCTTTTGCTCATGAATCAGGAATACATGCCCATGCTATGATACAACATGCAAGATCTTTTGAACCTATTACACCAGAATTAATTGGAATTAAAAGAACGGATAATGTTGAAGAAATTGTAAAGCAGTCTATTAAACTTGGAAAACATACAGGAGGTCATGCACTAAAAGCAAAATTAGAGGATCTTGGATTAAAGCCAACTGAGGAGCAATTTAAAAATATATTTGATCATGTTAAAAGGTTTGGAGATAAAGGACATGAAGTATCAGAAGAAGACTTTCTCGCAATTGTTAAAGATGTAATGGGTGAGATTCCCAAACAAGAACAATATGTTGTACTTGAAGAACTAACTGTTTTAACCGGTTCTGTAACGCCAACATCAACAGTAAGATTAAAAATTAAGAATAATGGATCATTTATTCGAAAAACAGCTTCTTCAGTAGGAGTTGGTTCTGTTGATGCATCTATTAAAGCAATAGTTAAATGTTTTGCTCCTATGAGTAAAGTAAAACTACTTGAATATAATATTGATGCAGTTACTGGTGGAACTGAAGCTTTGGGCCATGTATCAATAGAACTTATGGATCTTGATTCAAATCAAATTGTTAAAACAAGTGCAACTCATGAAGATATTGTAATGAGTTCAGTATTAGCTCTTCTAAACGGTCTAAATAAAATTATGAAACAAAAAAAAAATTAATTTTTATTCTCATTTTTTAATTAATCATTTTGTTAATAAAATGAATCAATTTGAAAAAAAAAAGTAAATTATTCTTAAGCATTTAAAAAGTAATTTTACTTATTGTTTTGCAATACATAAAAATTACAATATGAAATTCATGGAAAAAAAGAAGAAAACTATTCTGATTATATCTATTC
>CAZBEU010000176.1:0-1953 GCA_964491005.1 uncultured archaeon
TCCACCTGAAGGTTAATATCTATTTCCTCTTCTAATACACTTAAATTTCCTGGAATACCTCCAAAGATTTCTTTTAGCTTATCATATATATTTTCTTCCCCCATTATATTAGATGTGTCAATCCCCGCATTAGCACAAATAAATCCATGTTTAGTTTCTGTTATCAAAACATGTTCTTTTATTAGAATATCCTTTGATTCGTCAATAATTGCTTGAATTAATTGCGGATTTTTTAGAGGAAGATTCGCATCCCTTACTTTTTTTTCAATCTCATTAAAAATGTCTTCTGCTTTTTCACTTGGTTTAATTTCATTTAAATTCTTTATTAATCCTAAACTTTTAGAAATAATTGTTTGAGAAATAACTAAAATATCATTATTTTTTAGATGAATATTATTCTCATCCAATTTTTTTAATATAATATCAGATATATTGTCTCCACTTTTAATTAGTGGAATCCCATGAATTCCAATTAACTCAATCCTTTTCATGTTATGTTATCTCAAATATCTCTTAAGATCCAATTGATCTACCCCAATTTTATCTTCAAATTCTCTTGGTATTGAACAACAAGCAGAATAGAAATTAACCTCTATTTTGGGATTTTTTTTTAGAATCCAATTATATGTTTGTCTTAGAGGGATCTCTATTCGTGTAATCCCTGCCTTAATAGCATATCTTTCAATCTTTCCTCTAACTCTCCCTCTAGGACGCATGCAACCTAATGAAATTTCAGTTTTTGGAAATATAATTCTGGTTAAAGTAATAATTTTTGCTATTTCATATGGATCAGGTATGTCAAATAATGATTTATTTTTCTTTGCAGGGATCAATGCAATCAATACTATTAAAGATGGGGCTCCAATTGTTTCTTTAATGAATTTTAAAGATTCTAATTCTTTATGTAATTTACCATAATATAATCCAAAACATATGTGTGGAACAATATTAAGTTTATATTTTTTTAAAAAATTAATTGCATTCTTATAATCATTTATATTCTTATCTAAATGATAAATATTATGAATAACTTCAGAATCTACATTAATATCAAATGAAATTACATCTACTTTTGCCTCTGCTAATTTCTTAGCGGTTTTTTCCTTCAATAATCCTGTATGGATATTAAAAATTAAATTTGTTTCTGCTTTTATTTCTTTAAGGGTATCTAAAAAGTCAAATAATGGAACTGAACCATCTAAGAGACTTCCACCAGAAATTAAAGCTCCAATTCCTCCATTTTGATAATGATCTAAAAGATATTTTTTTAAATCTTGATTATTTATAATTGATTTCATTCCATTAAGATATTTTTTATTACAATGATCACAATTAAGCTCACAATGATTTCCTGTAATACTAATAGAAGGAAATTTTCTACCCGGAATATATATTTTTAAAATATTTCCAAAGTTATCCTTTTTTATTTTTTGAGCTATATTAAAAAAAGGATATAGGTCATTCTTTTCTAATTTAAGAATCTCAGAGTAATCTGTCCAATTAGCATTATTATTATGTATTTTATTGATAAGCTCAGAAATTTTAGTCATATTTCTCTAACCATTTTTTATTTTTATATTTTTCCTCTATTAATTTTTTTGCATATTCTATTTCACGTTGAACTATCGTTCCATTTAGAAGAGCAATATCTAATTGATTCATAAAACTTTGTTTTAAAGAATCAACAAAGAATTGTTCTTTATAATTAGGTATATTATTTTTAATACCAATGCATTTAGTTCTTACAGATTTAACCATTCTATTATAAGAACTCTTTTGAGGTGGTTTTAAGGCAAAATACATTAATTCAGGATTTATATCCAATAAAATTGTTCCATGTTGCAGAATTATTCCTTTCTTTCTTAATTGAGCGTTTCCTGAGAATTTCTTATTGTTAAAAAAGAGAGCTGGACAATGTATTATTCCTTTGTTTGTTTTAATACCTAAATTCTT
>CAZBEU010000177.1:0-6317 GCA_964491005.1 uncultured archaeon
TGGTATCCCTTCGATTATAACCCGAGGATTTAACCATGAAGGACCAAGAAGAGGTATTCAATTTGTAACGAGTGTAATTCATCGTCAAATTGTCGAAATCCTTAAAAAACATAGAAATAATATAATAATTGGAAACCCAAATGCAATAAGAGATTTTACACACGTAAAAGACACAATTAATGCTTACATTCTTACATGCGAAAAAGGAGAAGCAGGTGAACCATATAATGTATGCAGTGGGAAAGGAATTAGTATTGCAGATTACATAACATTATCGAAACAAGTATATAATATCAATGCAGAAGTTTTTGTTGATCCTACTAGATTAAGACCCAGTGAAGTTCCTTTATTAATTGGAAAAAATGATAAAATTGTGGAAAAAACAGGATGGCAACCAGAAAGGTCTCTTTTGGATATAATTAAAGAAGGTGTAGATTTTTTTGATAAACATCCCGAACAATTAGGTATTGAAGCTCATTGAAATAATTGAACTATTGTTGAATATATTTGAGAGAACTCAAAAATTATTTTATAAATAATTAACAGATTCCTTCTATTATTATTTAATTATTACCAAATTTTAAAAATTCTAATTATCAAGATCTAATAAAAGATTATTCATTATGACGAAATGTTTTTTAATAATGAAAAAACAAATTCTGTTAACTAATATATAGAAATAAATACAATAAATACTATCATATAGTCCCATTAAAGGTAGAGAATTATGGATATAGCAGAAAAAAAAACAGATTATGAAAATATATTAATTCCAAATCCATTAGCAGAAAAATTAAAAAATATAATGAGAGATGCAGGATTTTCATCTATTTCAAATTACATATCATCTATCTTGAGACAATTTATTTCCTCTAAAGATGATGAAAAAAATCTAAAACAAGCATTTTCAAAAGAAGAAGAAGAATCTATTAAGCAGAGATTGATAAATTTAGGATATTTAGAATAGAAATAAATTTAAAGGAATTAATTATTATGATTGAACCACATGGAGGTACTCTAATCAATAAAGCTTTGCCTCAATCAGAAAAAAAAAGAATTTTAAATGAAATCCATGAATTTAATAAAATTCCCGTAAATTTACAGAAATGGAAAGAGATAAAGAATCTTTCTTTTGGAATTTTCAGTCCTTTAGGGGGTTTTATGAATGAAAATGACGTAATAAACGTACTTGAACATATGTATTTAGAAAGCGATGTTGCTTGGCCAATTCCAATTGTTTTGGATGTATCAAAAGAAGAAATAGCTAATGTAAAGGAAGATGATAGCATAATTCTAACTGATATGAAAGATAATCCAATAGCCCTTTTAAATATTGAAAGTATCTATAATTATGATAAAAATCATTTTGCTGAAAAAATATTTGGCACAATAGATATTTCACATCCTGGAGTAAAAAAAATAAAGGAACAAAAAGAATATCTTATAGGAGGAGAAGTCTTTCTAATTAATGAGCTAAATTCTCCTTTTCCAAATTTAGACTTAAAACCTCTTGAAACACGTGTATTGTTTAAAGCAAAAAAATGGGATAGAGTTGTAGCATTTCAAACAAGAAATCCACCACATTTAGGCCATGAATATATCCAAAAGGCATCTCTTACTTTTAATGATGGTTTATTTATTAACCCTGTAATTGGAAGAAAAAAACAAGGAGATTTTCTTGATGAAGTAATTATAGAATCATATAAAACTCTTATAAAGAATTATTTTCCAAAAAATAGAGTTGTTATGAGTATTTTTGAAACAGAAATGAGATATGCTGGTCCAAAAGAAGCTATTTTTCATGCTATAGCTAGAAAAAATTATGGATGTGACCATATTATTATTGGTAGAGATCATGCAGGGGTAGGAAATTTTTATAAACCTTATGATGCACATGAGATATTCAAAAATTTTCCAGATTTAGGTATTGAACCATTATTCTTCAGATCGTTTTCAAAATGTGCAATTTGTGATTCTGTAGTAAATGATAAAATTTGTCCTCATCCTCCAGATAAACATGTTTTTTTTAGTGGAACAAATATAAGAGATATTTTATTATCTGGAAAAAAACCAACACCAGATATTATGAGACCAGAAGTTGCCGATGTAATATTAAAGTATCAAAATCCATTTTGCTAAATTTTAAATGGTATCAAATTAAATTATGTTTATGGAACATAAAGGGTTTACCTTATGGTTTACTGGGCTTGCATGTTCAGGTAAAACTGTTCTTGCTGATGCTGTTGCTGATGAATTAAAAAAGCTCGAAATGAAAGTAGAAAGACTTGATGGTGATATTGTTAGAAAAAGTCTAACAAGAGATTTAGGATTTACTGAAGAAGATAGAAATAAAAATATAGAAAGAGTAACTTTTGTCGCAAAATTATTATCTAGGAATGGAGTTGCCGTTTTAGCTTCTTTTATATCTCCATACAATCAGATAAGAGATTATTCTCGAAATGAAATTGAAAATTATATCTTAGTCTATGTGAAGTGTTCATTACAAATATGTGAAGAAAGGGATGTAAAAGGAATGTATGCCAAAGCTAGAGCTGGTGAGATTAATAATTTTACAGGAATAGATCACCCTTTTGAAGAACCAAATAATCCAGATATTGTTGTTGAAACTGATAACCAATCAATAGAAGAAAGTAAGCAAATTATTCTGAATTCGCTTTATAAAATGGGTTTTCTCCCTCAATAGTGATAATGTTATTTTTTATTTTTCATTTAATAATTCTAAAATTTTCTTTTTAAAATTCTCATAACTAAAACCATAATATTCCAAAAGTTCATTTCTCGATCCAGATTGTCCAAAACTATTTTCTATGCCTATTATTCTAATTTTTTTAGGACAATTCTCAGAGATGATTCGGGATATTATACTGCCAAAACCACAATAAGTATTATGTTCTTCAATAACTATAATATTTTCATCATTCTTTATTAAAGAGATGAGATTTTTAGTATTTATTGGTTTAATAGAAGATTGATTTAAGATTCTTATTGAAATATGCAATTCTTGTTCTAGTTTTAGAGCAAATTGAGATGCTATATAAGATCCAGAACCAATTCCAATAATACATATATCATTGCTTTCCTTACCATTTTTTATTACATCTATAGTATTTGGATCAAACTCAAAATCTTTTTTATGGATTACATTTAGACTACCTCGGGGCAATCTAATATAAAAAGGACTAGGAATCCTAAATGCATAATCTAGAACTTTTACTATTTCTATATTGTCACCTGGAACAATAACATTTAAATTTGGTAAGCATGCCATTAAACTTAAATCCTCTAATGCACTATGAGTACTACCATCTCCTCCTACAAGCCCACCATGAGTTGTAATAAATTTGATATTTAAATTATCATGACAGGCTAATCTTATAAATTCCCATGCTCTACCTGTTGTAAATAAAGAAAAACCACAAACAATAGGCATTTTATTTGAAATGGCAAATCCCATAGAAGCTCCAATCATATTTTGTTCTGCAATACCAAAATTAAAAAAGCGGTGCGGGTATTTTTGAGCAAAAATATCTGATTTCGTTGATAAGGATAAGTCTGCATTTAAAACTACCATATTTTGATATTTATCACCATTATCAGCCAAAAAACTACCTAAAATATCACGCGCAGGAAGATCTATCATAATTATTGATTACCCCGGATCAACTCTATTTGTTTATTTATTTCTAAAATAGCAGATTTATATTCTTCTTTATTTGGTGGTTTACCATGATATCTTCGTGTATGCTCCATGAAAGAGACATCACTTCCTTTAATTAAATATGAAATAATAACAGTAGGTTTACGGAAAGTATTACAAGCATTTTTAAGTCCATTAATTATTTCTTTGATATTTGATCCATCTATCTCTATTACTTCCCATCCAAATGCTTTCCATTTATCAGCTAAAGGTTCTAATGACATAACTTCTTCTGTGGAACCATCACTTTGTATTCCATTTCTATCAACAATTGCAATTAAATTATCTAGTTTATAATGACTTGCAGCCATAGCAGCTTCCCATACAACTCCTTCATTTAATTCACCATCTCCTAACAAGGTAAAAATCTTCTTATTTTGATTATTTAATTTTGTTGCTAATGCACATCCTATACTTACAGAAAATCCCATTCCTAAAGAACCAGTCGATATCTCTATCCCTAAATCTTTATTTTTTTTAGGATGACCTTGGAGCCTTGAACCAAAACTTCTAAGGGTGTATAATTCCTTTTTTTCAATAAGTCCTATTTTAGATAATACAGCATATAAAGCGGGAGCTGCATGTCCTTTACTAAGAATAAAGATATCTCTATCTTCCATCGAGGGGTTTAAAGTATTAAAGTTCATTACCTTTTTATATAAGAGATAAATTAAATTAACACAAGATAATGATCCTCCCGGATGTCCAGATTGAGCTAACCAGATCATTTTCAAAATTTGTTTTTTAAGTTTTAAAATATCTGTTAATAATGTCTTTTCTTCAATTGATGAGATTTCCATAGTTTTTTAATCTCTTGAAATATAATTTATAAGTTTTTCTTGATTAAAGAATTCAATAGGAGGCAAAGAAGCGGAATAGTTTGCGCCTTTAATAGCTAATTCTACAGCAATAGATGGAGATAATTTACTAGCATAAGATAAGCCTAAAATTGCCATTATAATACTTCCAACCGTTACATAACTTCTCACGGGAGAATTTAATGATGAAGAATATATTTCAAAATTTTCTTTTGTATTTTGAAATAGGTAAGATTTTGATTCAATATGATTCAGTAGAACACTTTTAGTTTTTGTAGTATTGATAATTCTTTTTCCAACTATTGAAACACTTGTGTCATTGCAGCATTCAATAGATAATGCATTGAGAGCATTTGGTAGATGTAATCTAATCATTTCAATTCCTTCATATAAATAGTAATTATTTATATTAGGACGTGCTATAATAGGTACTTGAAACTTATTTTTTAACGTACTTAGCAAATTATTGATAAAATTATCTTGAAATAAACCCCCAATTCCGTAATCTAATATCAATATAGAATCTAAATCAGAATCACGAGATAATATTTTCTCTAGTAATTTCTTATGTGTGGTATTGGGAATATTTTGATTATAATCCGTTTCTAATCGAAGAATATGCTGGTTCATAGCTTTAATTCTGGTGATTTGAGGTGTATTGATTGTGTCATCAATTAAAATTCCAGATGTTTCTATTGATAAATCATGTAATTTTTTCAGAAAAAATTCACCTTCATAGTCATTTCCTATAATAGTAGAGATTTCCGGAATTCCACCTAAAGATTTTATAAATTTTAAAACAAGACCAATCCCACCAAGATAGGTTAAAGTTTCTTCTATTTTGATGTTAGGAACTGGGGCATCAGGAGAAATTCTATCAGCTTGACCTGTTATATATTTATCTATTAAGGCTTCTCCAATAATTAAAACTTTTTTGTTTTTCCAACTTTTTATATTTTCGATTATATTCATTTTTGAGCAATTAAAATTATGATTTTAGTTGATTTTGTAATTTTTCCCAATCATTCAGGAATGATTTTATTCCTTCTTCCGTTCTTGGATGTTTAAACATTTTTTCTAAAACATCAAATGGAATTGTAGCAATATGTACCCCCATTTTAGCGGATTCAATTACATGTCTTGCATTTCGAATGGATGCTGCGATTATCTCAGACTTAAAATTATATTTTTCAATAATTTGCATAGTCTCTTTGAGCATATCGATTTCATTTTGACCACTATCCATTAATCTTCCAATAAAAGGGCTAATATAAGACGCTCCTGCTTTTGCAGCTATTAATACTTGATTTTGGGAAAAAACAAGAGTAACATTAGTTTTAATTCCTTCAGGTTCTAAGATTTTAACTGCTTTAATACCTTCTTTAGTAAAAGGAATTTTAACAACAATATTAGAAGCAATTTTTATCAGCTCTCGAGCTTCCTTAACCATTTCTTCAGTTGTTAAACCAATCACTTCTCCACTTACAGGGCCTTTTACAACTTCACAAATTTTTCTTAGTTGTTCTAAAGGTTCAGCACCTTCCTTTGCTAGAAGACTTGGATTTGTAGTGACTCCATCAAGAATCCCTAATTCTTGATATTCTTTTATTTGCTTTAAATTGGCAGTATCAATAAAAAATTTCATATAATATCATTAAATTTTTTTTAGTAATAATAATATTCATTTGAATTTTATATTTTCGGCAAATTCTAATAGATTTTTATAGATATAATCTGGTTTAATTTCATTTAATTTCTCTCTTTCTTTAACTCCATGTCCC
>CAZBEU010000178.1:0-1872 GCA_964491005.1 uncultured archaeon
ATAGCAATATCTCAAGCAATTTTATCAAATAAACAGCTTTTTAATGATTATTCAAAAAAAATTAGAAATCTATTAACTAATATTGCGGGAGTAATTCATAAAGAGAGTAATTTTTTAAAAAATACCAAAAAAGAAGATTTAATGAACTCTTTAAGTTTAATCTTTAATACACTTGAAGCATATGTTCATCATCATTTATTTATAATGCCTATTTTTAATGACGATGAACAATTAATCCAGTTTATAAAAAAAATTATACTTTTAAATATATTAAATCAATAAGGAAAAAAAATAATTTAAATTCCTTTTTCTTTTTTTAAAATACAAAATATGAATATATTAACATTAATTTGCTATAATATAGATTGTTTCACGATCTTTATTCATGAAAGGTTCATGAAGTGAAAATTAATGATTTTTTTAACAAAATCTATAACTTTTTTTCATTCTTTGTCTAAATTTGGTCCTAATCCCTTTATAAATATCAAGATTTGTCTAAAATTAATCCTGATCTGATTTATATTTGAGGTTATTTTATTTTAAATCATAAATCTAATTTTAAAAAAAAGATATTGAAAATGAAATTAAATAAAAAATCGATAAATAAGAAGAAAACATTACAAATTACCATTGTAATTATAACTCTCTTGGTTCCATCATTAGCTTTTGGATTTACCCAAATCAATAGTGATACACTAAATAATAATGAAAATAGTTTAGTGTTGAAAATATCAGCAAATTCAGAATCAGGATATACTGTTGCTTTAAAGCAATATGTAACCACATTCTGGTTTCTATCCCAACGAATTATATGGTTTAATTTTGAAGAACATTTAGCAGAGACACTTATTCTAACAGGAGATATTGGCATACACACTGCAGGTGAATCAATAATTGCTGCAATATTTGCATCATGTGGTATACTTCTACATTAAGCAGCTGTAATTGCTATTTTAATCGGAATATTAATTGTTTTTGAAACATTTTGGACATATCATAGGAATTATTGCATTTGTCATGTTTTTTATTAGTTTTGATTTAATTACCCCCGATCCTTCTGGTTATATAGAAATTAACCATTTTCATTATTCTATAGCATCTAATGGATTCATAATAGGTATACAGAATTTTTTTATGTTTATAGGAGGACTTGGTTCACTTCCAATTTATAAACTAATTAATGAGATTGAAATTACAAAAATAAAAATGAAATAATCTTTAAAATCATTAAACTAAATATATTCTCTGTATTTTTTACATCTGAACATGATAATGACTTTATTTTATATAACATAGATTGGAAAGATTCTTAATATTAGTATATTTTTCCTTATTGGAAATATTTAATTTTGATAATTTGTTCACCTTCTTAGAATGTATGATGTATATCTTTTTGGAATGATTTCAGCAAGCACAGTTTATATACTTGATAAAGACTTTCTATTCCCTAAACCAAACCAATATGTCGAAATCCATAAAGAACTCCCTTCTGTAGGTGGGGAAGCTATAAATACTGCAATTGTACTTTCCAAACTTGGAGTAACAACTAAAATGGATGGGAATTGGTTAGGAAAAAAGAATTCCACTAAAATTTTTTCCTTGTTAGAGTCATACAAGATAGACCTTTCTCAATTATCCGTAAAAGAGGGTTATAATGGTACAGAAGAGGTTGTAATAGTTGATCAAAATACTAGAACTGTCTTTGGGAATTATGCTACTTTTCATGCAGGTGATAGACAGTGGAATTATCCAAAAGAATCAGATATCCAAAATGCAAAAATTATTTCTATAGATCCCTATTTCAAACAAGAATCTCTCTCTGTAGCACATATGTGTGTAAAACATCAAAAACCTTATGTTTCTATAGATTGT
>CAZBEU010000179.1:0-4240 GCA_964491005.1 uncultured archaeon
CTAAGTAATTCAATTATTGAATAGAGATTACTCAAGATTTCATTTTGTTCAATTCTAATCATTTCCCTACCTTCATTTTCCTCATTTTCTCCTTTACTAAAAAAGAGGATAAGTAAAATAGCAGGACTATTTTGGAATCCAGATTTCTTAAACGTTTTAAAATTATTTAAAAGCTCTTGTTCACCAATAAAATCCCAATTTTGATATTTTTTAAAGGGATATTGAACATTTAAAATTTTTGTCCCACTACTATTTAACTCATGAAAGAAATCGTCTAATTCTATCATGAAGTCATCTGAGATTAAATAAATACTTCCATCTTGAGAATTCACATCAACATAAATTTCAAAATAAACTAACTTTATAAAACTTGGTATAATATAGCTCGTCATTACCTACACACACATTTTTGAAAAAACAAATATCAATATTTATTCAATATTTATAAAGAAAAAAAATGAAGGATAGTTGAGAGGAGAATTTTTGAGCATTTTTGCTCAAAGGATATCTTCTCTCAATAAACTTAATGATATAATTGATTTATTTATTAATTATTACAATAATACAACGATTTTTCCCTTATATTAAGTCTTTAAAATCTATTAAATATATGATTATCTGTGCAGTAAATATCTCTAAATCCAAAGAAATATAAAAATACGATAAAATAGAGTATATATTTCATTTGACGCCCAAAAAAGTGGCTGCCATTCCAATTGAATACATGAAATGATCCCTTTGCATAAAACATTAAAAAGAAAAGAATATTGAAATAATAAAAGCAATTAAATAGTGTCCAGATGTAGTAAAAAATTCCTCAACTATTAACTCACACCAGCCACAGTATATCAAGGTAGTTGGTCTATAAATTGTAAAAATTAATTTTATTTTCTAACTTGCTTCTACATTCTCAATATCCAAAAGACGTTTTGCTTCTTCTTCTAAATCAACGCTGAATACGTCTGTTATTCCACTTTGTTGCATTGATACACCATATATCCTTTCAGCATTAACAATATTTTCTTCTCGGTGACTTATAACTATAAACTGTGCTTGATGAGAAAATTCTTGGATAACCGTGGAAACACGATGAACGTTCGGACCGTCCAACGCAGCATCAATCTCATCCATTATATAAAAAGGTGCGGGATAGAATTCTTGAACAGAAAAGATAAATGAGAGCGCTACAAGGGTTTTCTCACCTCCGCTTAAAATTTCAAGAGAGGATATTTTTTTTCCACGAGGTCTTGCCTCAATACTAATTCCTCCTTCAAAAGGTTTATCTGGTCTGTCTAGTATCATTTTAGCAGATCCTCCTGGGGATAATTTTTGAAATATTCTAGAGAATTCTCTGTTTATTTCATGATAAGCTTTCGTAAATGATTGAAATTTTTCTAATTCTATTTTTTCAATTGCATCTAGAATTGACTTTCTTTCTCTTTGTATTGTTTGTCTTCTCATGTCAATTTCATCAAATCGTTCCTTTACCGTATCATATTGTTTGATTGCTTTTAGATTAACAGGTTCAAAAGCTTCTCTTTGTTTAATTGAAGCAGCTATATCATTTTCTAAATCCGTTTCAGATATATCTTCGGTAACTTGAGGAAGGATTCCAAAATCCTTAGATCTGTGGAATAATGCTTCAATTTGGTCATTATTTATTACCTTTTTTGACTCTAAATTATTTAATTTTGATTTTTCCATTGACAAGTCAGATTTTAAATCAGTATAAATTTTTTGAAATTGCTTTTGTTTTTTCCATGATTCATCTTTTTCAGTAATATTTCTATCAATTTCATTTTGTTTTTCAATCTTTTTGGTATTAATTTCTTCAAGATTTGTTTCAATGTCTTTGATTTTAATTTGAACCTCTTCTATTTGTTTTTTAGTTTGTTCTATTTCAGAACCAATTGAATTAATTTTTTCTTCTCTATCCTTGTTTTTATTGAGTTCATTTAATTTTGATTGTGCGTCTTGAAATTCTTTATTGAGATTATTTAGGTTTTCTTGAGCAATTTTTTGTTCTTTAATCATTTTAGATTTTTCAGTTCTCAAATTCTCAGTTATTTTTTGTTTTTTATCTACATCTCTTTGAATTATCTCTATGTTTGTTTTGGCTTCTTCAATTAATTTAATATTATCTTTTATTTTTTTCTCTGCTTCAATATTTTCATTTTTTAATTCTTCAATGGAATTTATCAATCTTACAATATTTTCTAATGATCTTAATCTATCCAAAACTTTTTCAAGTTCTTTGTTTTTATCTTCTATTTTCTCTTGAAGTGATTTATTAATTTCCCAGAAATTTTCTTTTTTATTATTAAGTTGCTCAATTTCTTTTTGTACTGCATTTAATTCTTCATTTTTATTTTTTATATTATCTTCAATATCAATTATTGATAATTTTTTATCTTCAATTGATTTTTTTATACTTTCTATATTTTGTGATATCTCATCGAGATTTTCAAAAAGTGTTTCAATTCCTTTTAAATCTTGAAGCTTTTGTTCCAAGTTTGAAATATTATTTTGTTTTTTATCCAATTCTTCTTGTAATTTATTTGTTGTATCCCAATGTTCATCTCTAAATTTCTTTAATTCCTCTATTTGTTTTTTTATTTCTTCTTCTTGTTTGTTTCTCTCATTGATAATTGAATTTCTTTCATCTATTTCTTTATTAAATTCTGTATTTTTTTCATTTAACTCATTTATTCTTTTTTGTACTTCTTCAAATTTAATTTGATTTGTTGTTTTCTCTTTATTATTATGAATATTTTTAATTTGAAGTTCAGAGAGATTCATTCCAATTTCATTTACTTGTTCTCCTTGTTCTTGAATACTTTCACTTATTTCTTCAAGTTGTTTATATAAGTCTTGTCCTTTAGAAACCGTTAATTTTCTTAGAGATAAGTGAACATTTTCCAATATTTCCATTAGATCTTGGACAAAGTGATCAAAATTTGAAGTTGAATCTTGAACAGCAACATCCACAGATTCTTTAATCCGATATACTAGTTGTTCAATTGTTTGATCTGCATTTTCATTAAATAATGATAATGTTTGTACCATTGATTCAAGAATAGGAATAATATTTTCCGTATTGGTTTCAGATTTCACATCCTCTATTGTTTTCATCATATCAATAACATCTAAAATAAATTTTCGAAAGTCTTCAGCAGAATAATCAATTGCTTCAGAATTAGATTGTTGAATATTACTTTTTATAGATTCTACAGAAATATTGATATTTTGAGTTAACATATTTAAGATCTGTAAAATTCCATTAATATCTGATTTATCTTTTTCATATTCTTGTTCTGCATTATTAATTCTGTCTTGAATTCTTTTTTTTTCAGCATTTAATTCCTCGAGTCTACGGATAATATTATCTTTTCTTTTATTGAGATTTTCTATATTAATGTCATTTTCTTCAATATCTTTATTCACATTTTCAAGATTTACGGTTATAGTATTATTTTCCCTTTCTAATTTAGTGAATTCTTTTTGGAAAATTCTTGATTTTGTTTCTAAGTTACTAATTTTTGATTGATTATCATTTATTTCAGTTAATAAAGCATTTTGTTTCATTTTTATAAGTTCAAGATTTTTTTCATTTTTCCTAAATTCAAAATCCTCTTCTTTAATTTTCTTCTTTATCTGATCTAATTCTTGAGTTAGTTGTTTTCGATCTTCAAGAATTTTTTTTAATGCTTTTTCAACTTCAGAACCCTTACTTATATCTTCAATTTTTTGATTAATTAGCAGTTTTTTATTTTCAAGATTTTGGATATTATCGTTATACATCTTAATTTCAGTGCTAATTGAAGACAATGAGGATTTAATTTCAGATATATTTGAGATAATTGTATTTTTCTCCTTTTGTTTTACTGTAATATTGTTTTCTAAATTCTTTCTATTTTCATTTTCTTTAGATATCTGGATTTTAACGATTTCAATTTCTTTTCTTATATTTTCTTCTTCTCCCTTTACTAATTTCATAGCACTTTCAACGCTTTCAGCTTCCCCTTTAAGATTTTGTAATTCCTCTTCTCTTTTTTCTTTTTTTTGGATATTTTTCTTTACATTTTCTTTAAGACCATTAATACTAGCTTCCTTTGATGAAATCTCTTGTTCGAATTTTGAAATATCTGAAATTAGTTTTGATTTTTCTTTCTCAGCATTATTAATTTGTTCATCTAGTTGTTGTTGATTTTGCTGTTTTTCCTCGATTTCTTTCTTTGAG
>CAZBEU010000180.1:0-14521 GCA_964491005.1 uncultured archaeon
GTAGGAATGATTTTTTGATTAATCATTTCTGATTTATTTTTTAAAAGATAAATCTTTCTTTATTTTTACTGCTTTCCTTTAGCTTATTTTTAAGTATTTTATAAGTATCAAAATCTAATTCTTGATATAGTAGATCAGATACTTCAATATCCAATTCATCTAAATATCCTTCTTTTATTAAAAAAGTCATAACATTTAAATTCCCATTTCTGAATCTATCAACAATCTCATCCTTAAAGACTTCTTTTGCTTTTATATCCCCTGCTTTCGACAATTTTCTCAAAAGAGGAAAAGCTAGATTTGAATGAAGTACGTTAGAATTATAATTATTTTCATACCATGCTTGTAGATTTGAAGAATGCGCCCAAAATTCTGTTTCTGGAGATATATCTATAGAATAGAGATCTTCACGTTCTAATGAATGATCAAGGTTTTCTGCTTGTTCATCAATAGATACCTTTTTAATAGTAGAGGGATTGTTTTCTATATTATCGATAAAATTGTTTAATAATAGGTATTTACATTGTAGAACTTTCATGTTATTTACATAAATAAAGGTTTTCTGTTTTTCTAGTCTGAGTTTAAGATATTTATTAATAATAAATTCCATCATGAGGTATTCTATAATAATTTAATAAATCAAAATCAAAAAAGTTAATTAAATAATATTAGATATTATCTTTAGCTAACAAATAAATCTCTGATATTTATTCTATGAAAAAAGAACTAATTAATTTTGAAGATTTTGTTGGAAAGAAAGTGACTTTAAAAGGAAAAGTTTCTAATATTATGTGGCAGCATTTTGCTACTCCTATATTAGATCATCCTTATACAACTTATATAGATTTAGATGAAACTCATCAAATTGTAGCATATTCTAAAGAACCAATAGAAAAATTGGAATATATTCAGTTTACAGGAAATATAATTAAAATAGATACCCAGAATAATGATCCTCGTTCAAAAATTTGTGATGGTTATGTTGAATATCAAATAATAATTGATACTTGGAAATATATTTAGGTTTTAGTCTAAAATATATTTAAAATAAGATAAATATTAAATAATGCGATTATCGTCATGATAGTAATATTAAGAATTTTTAATCTGATTAAAATGTCTAAAGCAGATCTTATTTTTAATGGCATGGTTTTTGAGACGGGTATAATTTTAATTGCATTTGTAATACTTATTTTGGTTTTTTTAAAATTAAGGGAAAAAAGACAGAAACTTACCTTATACCTTTTTTTAATATTTTTGTGTATGACAATTTCAATTATATTTTCTTGGTTATCTAAAGTGTTACAATTGTATTCTGGATTGGATTATCTTATGGATGATCTTGTTCCAGATCCAGGAACATTAACTTCATGGATATTATTGAGAATCACAGAATTTAGATTTACTTTTGTCTTCTTAATGATTGCTATCTTTATATCATATGTTCTTAAAGTAAACCTATTTGAAAAAGAATATAATAAAGTCCAAAGAATATTTGTTATCCTTTATGGAATAATTGGAACATTATTCATTTTTATTGTATTTTTTAAAGGAGAATTAATATATGATCTTAGTGCCTTTTTAATAGTTAGCGCATATATGTTTATGATCTATTTTCCTTTCATGAAAAGTTGTTTATCAGCTTCTAAAGAAGTTAAAGAAAAAAAATATAAAATAGCTTTCTATTCACTTATGATAATGGCAATATCTTTTATTTTAATATTAATTTGCCAATCCATTGATAGAGTTTTGATAATACTTCAAGACATTGTGGGTTATACTGCCTTTTATTATGCAGGATGGATTTTTGCAATAATATCCTTAATTGGAGCATATTTAGGATACATTAAACCAAAAAGTCAAGAATAATCTTTTTTTTTTTCTAGTCCTTGAAATATAATTATAATAGAAAAAAGGATCTAAATGAAAATATTTTAATTTAGATCTTATCTCATAATGGGTGCTCCACATTGAGGACATATATTTGAAGATTCATTTAACATACTCCCACAAAATTCACAGAATTTTGGTTTTTTTTTACCGACATTACTTGTGCTTTCTTGATTTGAAGATGTTTTATAAGGATTATAACTTTGACTTATTGGTGTGATTTGATAGGATATTTTAGGTTGTCTCTTTATTAAAGCATAGATTATTATAGCAATTATAAATATTATAACACTAGGTAATATTAGAACCAATAAATAAATAGAATCAAAAAATTCAACATTAGGTCCTGTTGCTGATGCTGATAATCCAGATTCAACAATAAAGTCAAAAAATCCGAAACCAGTAGTAAAAATTTGAATATAATAATCTCCCGTTCTTGTAGCTATAAAATTCATAATCTCTATATCGTCTTCTCCTGCCTCATCAACAGAATAACCCGTTATCATATATGGAGAATCTCCAATTTTTATCCCAACATTAAAAGAATAATAATATCCAGAAGGATCAGCACTGATTGTATAAGCATTACCTTGAGTCATATGTACAATATACTGTTTTGGAATTAAACCCGAACTATCTTGATATGTTTGAATTTCATCCAAATGTACTCTCTCAGGAAGAATATAAGGAATCCAAGTCGAAAATAATAAAGGACTTAATGACCCTATGAGTATTAAAAATAGAGAATAACGTTTTTTCATTTTTATTTTAAAATTTTTATTTATATATTAATTTTTTTAAATTTAATAGTTATTGGATCCATATAGATTTGAAATTATATAATTAAGCAAAAAATCGTTCTATACTAAATCATTATCATTTTTTTTGATTATATTTTCTCACAAGAATTATTTTTAGCAAATTGGATTGATATATTTGAGCTTAACTGGTTATCTTTAAATATGATAAGTTAAAAGATATTAACTTTTATTAAATCCTCTACTATCTAACGACAGTGAGAGATTTATTGATAGATCTAATATTGCTAAAAAAATTGGGATTAGAAGAGGCCCTATATTCCATAATCTTATTTTATATCCCCGAGCTCGCTGGAAAGCTAATATTTGTCTAATAATTTGAGTCATTATAGGGAAGAATCCTAATGAAATTGTAATAGCTACCGCAAATTTAGTACTTACTCTCAATTTTTTTAAAGCAATAAGTAATTCATAAGGAGGAGTAATATGATAAAAGATGAATGTTGCAAGCAACATAATAAGAATCATTAGTGCATAGTCAATAAAGATAAAAAAAGCATCTAAAAAATTAAAATTAATAAAATAAAATAGAAAGTATAAGCTAATGAAATTAATCATTAAGATTTTTAAGAGACCTTTTATTCTTCTAATAGGTATTTTTATCAAAAATCCCAAGAAAAGCTCAATAACTAAAATATATAGTTTTATAAACTTAAAAAAAGTGGTAAATGCAATTATATTCAAGAAAATTAATCCTGATAATTTGAGTAAAGGATGAATTCCATATTTATAGTTTTTGTAATTATTGGTTAAATTTTTTATATTATTCACAGAATCCAACTCCATTGAGGACTTTTTTGTATCTTTTGTTTGGTAGGAATATAATCTATCAAGGAATTATGAAAATAAAGAATGTTATTAGATAACTCCCCAATTATCCATGGATCTTGGCTTATTAATAGGATCGTTGTATCATATTCTGAATTTATTTTTTTTAATGTTGTTATAAGAGCTAATTTACCTTTATAGTCAAGATGGGCCGAAGGTTCATCTAAAATCAATAATTTTGGTTTCGTCGCGATAATAGATGCTAATATTACTCTTTGTTTTTGTCCCGCAGATAAATTCATTGGAATTTCATTAGCTAAAGACATAATATCTAAAAAATTCATTGCCTCATCTGCCCACGCTAAATTAAGTTTTAAATTTTGTAATCCAAATAAGATTTCTTCTTTAACACTATTGCTAAATAATTGAGAATTTAAATCTTGAAAAACCATTCCTATCTTTTTTGCAATATTAACGATTTTTGTTTTTTTTATATCCAATCCATTAATATAAACATTACCTTTAAGATAACCTTTAAAGACTTGAGGAATTATTCCTTTTAATATATAAGCAAAAGTTGTTTTTCCTGAACCAGAATCTCCAACTAAACCAATAATTTCTCTTTCTCTGATTGTAAGATTTATGTCTCTTAAGATCCAATCATTTTTTTTATAAGCGAATGAAAAGTCTTTTACTTCTACAAGAATGTTTGAGGAGATATTTGAATTATTATCATACATTTTAGGTGAAATAATACTTTATAAGTAATAAAGAAATAATTTTTTTTATTATTGAATAATTTGAAATCTTTGATAAACAGCAGTAGGTTCAATTTTTTTAAAAATATAAAATCCAAAGAAACAACATAATATGACGGGAATTGATGATACTAGACCACATAACAAGGAGAAAATAAAGAAATCAATCCCGAAACCATTTATGGGAAGATTTAATATTGCAGAAAAATCTAAAAATCCACTAAAATTGGGATTTGTTGCATTAAGTAAATTAGAAAAAGCAGTTACAAAAGGTAAATTGAATAATTCCCAAATAGAGAAGGTAATTATCCACCATACAATAGATCCGATGATTCCAATGCAAATTATTCTTAGAATATTTTTCCTTATGATAAATACAAGATCCAATGTAATTCCAATACAAAAACCTACTAAGATTTTATAAGGTCCCGCAACACCTCCAAATAGAGGACTTGGAATAGAAATTAGTCCAAAAATGGTAAGATAAAGGGTGCAAGTTCCCTTTTTATCAACAATATTCCTTGTTAAATACAATAACAGAAAATTAAGAGGCACCATAATAAATAATCCAGCAATAATGTGAGTTAGAATTATTTTTAATATAGGACTTATTAGAAGATCTAAAATAAAGTTAGTTATACTTGCTAATGAGATAAAAATAACTTCAGGTAATCTGAAATTTTTTTCTTTTGATTTTTCTTGTCTTTGCATTACTAAATTACAACTTTATTATTGTTTTTTAATATAATATAGTGGATATTAAAAAGAATGAATATTATTCAACTTGATTATTATTTTTATATTGATCTCTTGTTGCAATAATTGAATTATTCGCATATTAAATCAAATTAATATTCTACAAATTTTGTAAGGTTTAAAGAAAGGAACAATAATTATTTATTTTTCCTAATACTAATTAATTTCATTATTAGATTCTTTAATCAAATAACATAAAAATCATTCCTATTTAAAGATAAAGGAGGAAAATAAATGATTAAAATAGAAATATGTTGTGGATTAAATTGTTTAGCTCATGGAGGGCAAGAACTCCTAGATATTTTGGAGAGCGATGAGATGTATAAAAAAAATTGTGAAATTAAATGTGTAAATTGCTTAAATGAATGTGGAGATACAGCAGAGAACAGCCCTGTGATTAAAATCAATGATAAGATATATAAAAAGATAACTGCAGACTGCATGATGGATTTGATAGAAAACCTAATTTCTAAATAAATGAAAAATAAATATATATATTTATTAAATTGGTAATGAGATTACCAAAATAAAAGAGTGACTCTATGGGAAAAAAAGATTTAAATATTTTCGAAAAGATGCGAGGGATTTATACTCCTGTTACTGAAATAAGGAGGAAAGTATTAGCAGCAGTTGCTAGAATGATAGTTGAAGATCAACCTCCACGAAATATTGAATATATTCCATATCAAATAATCGATAAAGATATTCCTACATATAGAGAATCTGTATTTAAAGAACGAGCAATTGTGAGAGAAAGAATAAGACTTGCATTTGGGATGGAATTAAAAGAATTTGGAGCACACGGACCAATTCATGATGATGATGTAATAAATACAATTACAGATTCGAAAATATTAAAGCGACCTATTGTTAATGTGATTAAAGCGGGATGTGAACGCTGCCCCGAGCATTCTTTTATTGTTACCAATCTCTGTAGAGGATGTATTGCTCATCCTTGCACATCAGTGTGTCCAAAAAATGCTGTTTCTATTCAGAAGGGTAAATCATTCATCGACCAATCGAAATGTATTCGGTGTGGTAGATGTGCTCAGGTTTGCCCATATAATGCAATAGCCTATCGAGAAAGACCATGTGCTGCAGCATGTGGTGTAAAAGCAATTACTTCTGATGACTATGGCTTTGCAGAGATAGATTACAATTTATGTGTTTCATGTGGTATGTGCATTGTTTCATGCCCATTTGGAGCAATAGGGGAAAAATCTGAGATTGTTCAAATAATAACAGCTATTAAGAAAGGAAAAAGAGTATATGCGGAAATAGCCCCAGCATTTATTGATCAATTTGGCCCTTTAGCCACTCCAGCAAAAATATATAGTGCATTATTAAAAATGGGTTTTCTTGATGTAAAAGAAGTCGCTTTGGGGGCAGATAAAGTTGTATTAAAGGAAGCTGAAGAATTGGTTAAACTAATTAAACAAAAAAAAGAGGCTCATATCTCTAAAGATCAAAGAAGTTTTATAGGTACCAGTTGTTGTACTTCTTGGAAAATGTGTGCTGATCATCATTATCCTAATCTTGCGAAAAATAATATTTCTGAATCATTTGCTCCAATGGTTGAGACTGCACGTGTTATAAAAGAAAAAGATCCAAATGCTATTGTAGTATTTATAGGTCCTTGTATTGCTAAAAAAGAAGAATGTTTTATTCCCGAAGTTAGACCATTAGTAGATTTTGTTATGACTTTTGAAGAATTGGTTGCTGTATTTCAAGCTTTTGATATTGATCCTATAGATTTAACTGAAGAAGAATCTATCAATGATGCTTCACGTATAGGGAGAAACTTTCCAGTTGCAGGAGGAGTTGCCCAAGCGATTATTCAACAGACACGTGCTTTACTTCCAGAAGGTGAAAAAGATTGTGAAATCCCTCATATAAATGCAGATACTCTGGCAGAATGTCTTAAGATGTTAAAAAAATTAAATTCAGAAAAATATGATCCTAAACCTTTAGTTGTTGAAGGCATGGCATGTCCTTTTGGTTGTATAGGTGGACCTGGATCATTATCATCTCTTAATAGAGCAAAGATTGCTGTTAAAAAGTTTGCTGAAAAAGCAGAAAATACACTTCCTTCAGATTATTTAAAAAAGAAATAGAAGGTAGAATATATTTTCTAATTCTCTATATATTCTTTTAAATTTTGGATAAAATTATTTATTTTTTCTTCTTGACCCTCACGAATGGGACCTTTCATACCATGTAGTCTAACTTCTAAGAATTCAGGATACATATTTGTAAAATTATTCAGTTTTTTAATTGTTTTATCAAGGCCTTTTTTGAATAAGTTTTTCCATTTCATTGCATGTGTAAAAAATACCCCAATTTTCGGTATTGGACTTTCTCTATATGGATCAATTCTTTGAAGAAACGATCTCATGAGTCTATCTGTTCCAAATGCTTCAACGCGAGTTGCAAGAATTAGTCCATGTAAATCTGGAGTAATATCTTGTTGATCTATATCTTCAATTCGTTTAATATCAACCTCAAAGGTATCTTTATAACTTTTAGCAAATTCGTCTGCTAATTGTTTTGAATTCCCATTTTGAGAGTTATGTGCAACTAATATTTTTTTCAATGTGATAATCCTTTTTTATTTTAGTTAAAACATTTTTTTTCTTTTTTTAATTTTCTTTAGTCCATTTATTACTAAATAAAATAATAAAACTTGATAATAAAAGATAATTTTATTTTTTTTTTAGATATTTATCAATAATTTGGATTATTTTTACTAAAGGAAGATTGGATAAATAATTCTTAATTTAATTTAATAGCATAAATTTTATTACAATTTAAAAATTTAAAAGAATTAATAAAAGAACTTAGTGAATTGTGTATGGCTGTTAGATATGATCAAATAAGCGATGAATTAAAAAAAAAAATTGAAGAATATGAGACAATAAGACATAATTTGGATATTTTTATAAATCAAAGAATGCGTCTTGAATCTGTTCTTAAGGAGACTGAATTTGCGATCGTTGAATTAGAAGCTCTTGAACCAAATGAAATAGTTTATAAGTCCATTGGAGGTATCTTAATTAAAAGCAAACAAGATAAGCTATTAGGAGAGAAAAAGAGTGAAAAAGTCAAATTAGATATGCAGATTAAAAATTTAAAACAGAAAGAAGAGAAAATTAGTAATCAAATGAAGACTATGAGTCAATCAATTCAATCTGAACTAAAAAACCAATCATCATAGTCTCTAATGTTAAAGAACAAAATGGATAATTTTCTTAATCTACTAAATAAGAAAAAAATTTTAATAACCTCTCATGATCTAGTAGATCTAGATGGTTTTTCGTCAGTAATCGCATTAGAATTCATGTTACATCAATACTTAAGTGATATTGAAACACACATGTATTTTAATGGATTTTCAAATAGTACAAATCTAATGATAGAAATAATAGAAAAAAAATATCCTAATTATAAAATAAATCATCTGAATTCCATTGATGATTTAGAAGTAGATTCGATTATTATTTTAGATGCGAATAAACTTCATCAGGTTACACTACCGAAGCATTTAAAAGAAAATAATAATATTTCATATTTTTATATTGATCATCATTATGCAGAAGAATCTCAATTAGAACCCCATGATACAGGACAAAAGATAATTTTAGATAATTATAGTTCTACTGCAGAAATAGTTTATGAAATCTCTCAAGAATATAATATTTCATTTATAAAACAAATTAGATATTTTCTAATTGCAGGAATATTAACAGATTCCGGATATTTTCGATTTGGAAATAACAATACAATAAGAACTATTTCAAAGTTGCTCCAAAATGATATACATTATCAAGAAATTTTAAATATATTGTCTAATAGAATAGATCTTTCTGAGAAAATTGCTCGAATTAAAGGAGCTCAGAGAATTGAATTGATAAGACAAGATAATTGGCTAATTGGTAGAACTTATGTAAGTAGTTTTGAAGCAAGTGTAGCAAACATTCTATTAAAAATAGGTTTTGATGTCGTAATAGTTATATCAGATAAAGATGATTATTATCGTTTAAGTTTAAGAGCAAAAAAATCAATATGTTCTTCTACAGGATTACATTTGGGAAAAATTTTAGAGACAATATCAAAAAAATATAATGTGGAAGGAGGAGGTCATGATGGTGCTGCAGGTATTATTCTCAAAAAAGATTCCAAAAATATTATTGATATTATAAT
This sequence comes from uncultured archaeon, assembly GCA_964491005.1. GTDB lineage: Archaea > Asgardarchaeota > Lokiarchaeia > Sigyniarchaeales > SOKP01 > JAFGOA01. Next base: position 9,191 of record CAZBEU010000180.1, read on the forward strand.
AGAAAGAATAAAAGATGTTTTCTTGGAATATAATAAGAAAGATTTTAATTCATAGGAGTATAATAATAAGAAGAAGGGTAATTTGTCTATGATAAAAAAAGATTATATATTTCAAAACTCAAAGCTAAATTATTCAGTATTATTAAGAAAAATTCAAATAGAAAAGAAAGAAAATAGTTTAGAAAAACTATTCCAAATCATTGAGGATCTTCAGAATAAATATAATAATTCCATTATCCAGTTTTTTGATGATTTGTATATTCTGAACGAAAATCATATTTATAATTCTATTTATTATACAAGAAAAGCTTATATGAATAAATTTTTAATATCTAATAAGCAAAGTATTGAATTATTATTATATTTCGCAGCAAAACGTCAAATTAAATATGGTATAAACTATTTTGGGATAAAAAAAGAAAATGTAGATAGCGGGATTATTAATTTCTGTATTGTTTCAGATAAAGAGATTCTTGAAAAAATTTATCGAGATTTTTCAAAAATGATAAATTTTATAGAATTAGAATATGATTATAACGAAAAAAGTATTGATAGATATAATAGAATTAAACAATTTTTTGATATTAATGAAAAGCAAATTATAGTAATTTTAAAAACTTTAGATATGAAAATAGATAGTGAAAAAATTGTAACTTCTAATCTCAACTTATTATATAACGTTCTAAATAAGTTAATATGTGAGAAAATGGTTTTATTAAGCTTAGAAATAACTAATTCTTAGAATTTTTAGTCATTAGTATTGCATTATTAGGTCTTATCACATCTTCTTGTTTTAAAAAAGAAATACCACAAATATTATCTAATACCTCTATGTGAATTATTTTGTCGGGATTTTCAAGATCGACAGGATTATCGATATTTTTCGCAATATTTTGCATAAATCCTTCTCTTTTAATTAAGCTATTTTTTCTTCGATTTAGTATTATTCGAAAGGATTCATTCTTTTTTAGATATTTTGGGATATTTTTATCAATTGTACTTTTAATAATATTTAGATTAGTTTCACATAAGAATTGGATCGGAATTATTTTTAAAATATATCTATAAAAAGAAGGATCATTAGCTAGGATTGATTTCATCTTCCTTATAAAATCGAACTCATTAATCGTTGTTAATGCTGTTATTAATCCTTGAAATTCTAAATCAGATATAATTGGATATGTATCCCCACATATTAGAAGAGAAAACCATAATTCTGCTTTTGCGTTTATCTCGTTATATCTAGGCGATGAAATTAACAAATTAAAATTATGCATTTTAAATCCTCTATTTTCTCATTTTAATAGTACTTCCTTGATTTCTTCTTCAGATAATTTACCTTTTCTTAAAATCTGAATATTTTCTTTAGTACAATCAACAATTGTAGTTGGAATTTTAGAAATTGTTTCTCCACCATCAATAATAAGATCAATTGGTTGAAAAAATTTATTTATTACTTCTTTTCCACTATTAGAAGGATTTTCTCCAGAATAATTTGCAGATGTACCAATAATTCCTCCGAGATATCCTCTTTTTTTTAATTCTTTTAAAATGAAAAGGATGATTTTATTTTCTGGTACTCTTAAACCAATAGTATCTTCACTTCCACTGACTTCTGATGGTATAATATTTGGGGTTTTTTTATTTAAAATTAATGTTAATTGCCCTGGCCAAAACTTTGACGCAAGTTTTTGAGCATTTCTATTGAATTTAGCAATTTTCATTGCTTCTTCATAATCAGATAATAATATTAAAAATCCTTTAGAATTATCTCTAAATTTTATATCACATAATTTATTTACGACATTAAGATTAGTAGGATCTCCACCCAGCCCATAAACCGAGTTTGTTGGAAAAGCTAAAAGTTTACCTCCAATAATATTATCAATAATGATATCAATAAATAAATTTAGGTTTTCGATTTTATCTTCTGTAATTTTAATTAAAAAGCCCATATAATATGATATAAACAAGATATCCAAAAAATTTAATGCTTGTTTGAGATCGAAAATAAATTTTTAATATAATTTTGATAATTCAAGAGTTATATTATTCTAAAAGTTTTTCAAGCCATTTTTTGTTCTCTGATAAAAATTTATATATTTTTATATCACCAAAATCTCCTCGAAATTGATCTTTTTTCATTTTAATAACTCTAATTTTGGATTTCTTATCAGAGATTATTATATTTAATGCATCAGTAAGCTCTAATTCATCTCTTTTAGAAAAAGAAACACCTTTAAGAATATTGAAAATTTTAGTGGATAAGATAAATATTCCACAATTATTGAAAGCAGTATATTCAATATTTTTAATTGGTTTTTCAATCATTTTTACACAATAATTATTTTTATAATAAATAGCACATCCTTTTTGGAGATCTTCCATATAATTAGCGACTAATATAAAGTCTTCTTTTTCCATTTCAAAGGTTTTATAGACTTCTCTATATACGTTATAAGGAACTAAAATATCACCCCATGTAAGAAGAAAATGATTATTTTTAATCATATCTTCACATAATAGAACGGCTCCTCCTGTTCCATCTAATTTTTCTTGAACAACATATTCAATATTTATTCCCCATTTACTTCCATTATTAAAATAGTCAATAATTTGTTCTTTAAGATATCCAACAACTAATATAAAATCTTTAATTCCCGCAAATTTTAGTCCCTCTATAATATATTGAAGTAGAGGTTTTCCATGTAAGGAAAGCATAACCTTTTGAGTATCATCTGTAAATGGTTTCATACGTTTACCATATCCTGCACATAAAATAATAGCTTTCAAACTAATCTAATAAATATCAATTGATATTTTAATTTTAAGAATTAATACAATTTTAGAATTGATTAATTTTGAATAAACACTATCGGATTATAATATGCTAGTAATACATAATTTTTTACATTAGATCATTTCTATCAAATATATTCCGTTGAAAAGATATTTTCACCTAGTTTTTAAGATTCTATTATAATAAAATATTGAGATAGATGATCAGAGACGTTTTAGTTATAAAGGATGGATTACCCCTATTTTCCAAAAATATTTCTAATTCAAGAAATTTCATATCTGATCATAATAATTTAGTCTTGGTATCAGGATTTTTATCTGCCTTGAACTCATTTTCAGAAGAATTCGAGGATTTGGGATCAATAAAAGAACTAAAACTTTCAAATTCGAATTTGAGATTAGCTTTTTTAAAAAATAATACAATTCCAAATTTAATTTTTTTAGCTTCATTTGATGAAGAATCTAATAGTGTGAATGTTCAGAGATTTTTAAGAAAAATGTCTTATACATTCCTAAAGAAATATAATATTACGCAGATTAATAATTGGGATGGAAGAGTAGATACTTTTAGCTCATTTATTAACATTGTAGATGATTATATTGAAGATGAATCAAATGAAAATGATATCGATTTTAAAGAAAAAATTGTAGATTTATTTGAAGAAATAAGAGATAAACTGGATGATAAAGAAGAATATCATAATAATAAGAGCCATATAAAAGAAAACTCAAATACTAATTCAAAATTCAATACTTTTATTCCAAAATTAAAAATATCAAAGAATCTTAACTTAGATTACTATATATCAGGAAATCTATCAAAAAAAATAATTAAAAACATTAATGGAAAGAATTCTATAGAAAATATCTCTCAAGAACTCGAAATTCCTCAGATAAAAGTATATAATATATGTAAAAGTCTCGTAAAAATTGGTTTTATTATTTTAGAAAGCTGAAAAAAAATATAATAAAGAGGTAATTTTAAAAATTTCCCTCTCTTTATTTTTTTTTTTTTCGTTCTGATTGTTTTATTTCTTCTTCTAAGTTTTTTAGTTCATTAGTATCTTTAGCTGTAAAGTTGAAAGTACCTTCAATTTTACTCTCCTCTTTTTCACCAGAACTAGAGATTTTTTCAAATGAAATAGAAACAGGTATATCTTGTTTAAGACATAAATTTATAAAATTAATAAACCCTATATGTTTACTTGGAGCTATATTGAATTTTAATTCTATATCTTTACTTTTTTTTGTTTGAGCTTTTAATATTAATCGTAATTTCATTTTGTTTATAGTAATCTAAATTAGTTATAATAATTCCTAAATATTATATTATAAAAAAATTATTGGATATAATGAAAAGTTCTAACAAGATATTTCAATAAATCTTAAAAAAACTAATTTTTTGCTTTAATTCTATTTAGTTTAATCACTAATTTATCCCCATCTTTAAGACTAAAGAAATCTCTGAGATAATTATGAGCTAAGATCTCAATAATATTTTTTTTATGATGAGTTCTCTGAATATGTAAAATTGCTGCTTTAATTTTCTTATCTCTTTGGTCTAGAGGAGATAAATATATATCATAACAAAAAACAGGACCATATTGTCTATTTTGATCTTCAAAACCATCAATTATTATTGGATTGATTTTTTTCATTAATTCATTGAGGATTTTTAAATCAGTATCATTTAGCTTTAAATTAAGGGTACCTTTATATGGTTCAAATCCCAATTTATTTTTAAATTGATCAAAATATCCTTTTATAGCAACATAATATCCACCTTCCCCCATACCAGCTTTAACTTTACCTATGATTAAGATTTTTTCAAGGATATCTTTCAGATTTTCATAGGTTTTAAATAAAATATTTATTCCTTTTTCAGTTATAACTATATGTTGAGTTTTTCCTTCAATTTTTCTTTCAATCCACCCTAATTCTTCAAGATCATTTATTCTTCTACTAGCTGTTTGTTGACTTGCATTTAGAAATTTTCCAAATTCAAAACTATTAATTTTTAAAGATAACATATCTTCAGAATATTTTCCAAGGGTATAAAGAGCAAACCAATTTGCATACGTATCAGAAGATGGCTCTTCTTCATTATTCATAATTTTATTCATCTCTTTTATGAAATTCATTGAGAATTTTTAATTTTATTTTACCTGAACTATTTAATTCATAATTATCATATACTTTGCTAAGTCTTTTTACAAGAATATGATTTAAGTTCCTATTTTGTAGTTCATGTTTAAGCTCTTCTTCATTATAATTTTGAGTAGGTCCCAATAAAATAATATCAGGATTAATTTCTTCAACTATTTTCAGAGTATTAGTATCATTTCGACCTAATCTTGCTTCCTTAACATTTTTAATATTTTTTATAAGTTCTAATCTTTGATTTTCAGGAACAATAGGCTTATAACCTGAATATTTACTTCTATTTATGTCTGTTGCTACGACAACATAAACTTCCCCAAGTTTAGCAGCTTCATTTATAAAAAAAATATGACCTGGATGTAAAATATCAAA
>CAZBEU010000181.1:0-4985 GCA_964491005.1 uncultured archaeon
AGGGATACATATAAGCTATAATTTGGGCGATTAATCCTCCCAAAGACGCTCCACATATATGTGCTTTATCAATATTCAAAGCATTTAATAGACCAATGGCATCATTTGCCATGTCTTCTAAAGTATATGGAAGATTAGGTTTTTCTCCACGAGTATATGCCCCTGCTATCTCCGTCATATCTGGTACACCAGCATTATCAAATTTTGTTGATAATCCAGCATCTCGGTTGTCAAACTTAATGACAAAAAAGTCTTTATCGACAAGTTTTTTACAAAATTCATCTGACCAAGATATTAATTGACTACCCAAGCCTACAATTAATAGAATTGGTTTTGACTCTGGATTCCCTAAGGTTTCGTATTCAATTTCTATTAGATTTACTTTTGCTCTTGGCATTATATCAATCTGCTTTTTTTCTTAAAGATCACATTTTACATATATTTAATATAAAAAAAATAAAATATGTATTTTTACATTTATTTTAAAAATTTAGTATTTATTTTTCATAAATAATATATATTTTAACTAATATAAAAAAAAAATTTTTCTATCCTTTTTTCTAAATATTAGTAGCAAGTTTAAAGATAATTTTCACATTATCTTCTCTTACTTGTTTGGTTTTTAAGGAATCTCTGAAAGTAACTAAAAACATCATTACATCTTTAAATGATATTATCTTTTTCGAGCTTTAATCATCTGCAACAGAAGGTTTAAAAAGCTACTGCTTAATTTAACGGGTGTTGTTTGAGAATAATTTTTTGGATCAATATATCCTGGTCTATTTTTTGGAGCAAAATCTTCTAAAGATGGTATTTTTCTTTTTCGAAAGAATATTTTTATCGCGTGAGTCGGACATGTTCGAATACAAGTGGCACATAACATACAACGATTTAGATTAATGAAATTGGATGTATTTTTCAAATTAATCGCATTCATTGGACATACCCGTTCACATGCTCCACATTTATTACATTTTTTTACATCATATTTAATGAATCCTCCGAATGAAGACTTACCTTTTATTAAGCATCGATAAATATATTTTGTTAAGAATGAAAAACGATGCCGCATGAGATGCAAATCAATGAACTCATTATTTTTTGTTCGAAGTCTTTTTGCAAGTAAGAGACCAAAGGAATAACATCTATTAAGTATTTCTGGAGGCCATCCTACGGGATAATATCGATTATGAAAAAAGGGTTCACTTGTAGGTGTTGGTACTTCTAATATACCTAATGGAATATAATTTTTTTTTCTTAATAGATTCATCACAAATCCAGCAGAATCACATGGAAACCCCCCACTCGTGTCAATGATAAAAACAGGTGTGGAATGTTCAGTAGCAGGTATTTGGTATAACCAGATCAAAATAATACGGGGCATTATAAATTCATATACTGGAAAGGCTAATCCAATAGCGGGATATTTTTTATCCTTGTCAGGAAATGGAAATTTCTTGACAGTTTTAATTCTAATGAGATCAACCTGAATGTTCTTATCTTGAATTCCACGTTGAACTAATTCAGAACAATATTTAGTATATCCTGAAGCAGAAAAGTAAAATAATGGAATCTTTCCTTGGATTGACATTTTATTCATTGAAAATTATGTTATTAAGAACAATAGTATTAGAATGTATTTAAGGATTTCATTTTCTTGAAACCATAAATTTAAAATCATGGATCTGAAATTTTTAAATTATATGTAATAATATAAACTATTATTGATAAATTATGATAGATGATTTTCGACAAAAATTTTTGGAAATAATTGGTTCATCCTATCAAAATTATGGATTTCCTCCTATCTGTGGTTGGATTGAGGCCCTTTTAGGAATAGAAAAAAAAGGATTAACTCAAGTTGAGATCTCGTATTTATTATCAAAACTAATGGAAGACAACACGGGAACTTCCGTATCGTCAGTAAATAGAGCTATGAAAATCTTGGTTCCCTACGGTTCTGTAATTAGAAAGGGAACAGCAAAAGAGGGATATAAATTTGAGCTTAATACAGATCCGGACTTTTTTGACTCATTCATTCATAACTTTATTAATGTTAATAAGAGAACATTACGATTATTAAAAAAATTAAAGCAAGACTCATTAAATACTGAAGATGTCAATTTAATTGAAGCAATTGATGGTGAAATATTTAATCTAAAATATATGGATGAATATCTAAAAGAAAGCAAGAAGATATTATATGATTTAAAAGAAAAATATTTTAAGGGGTGAGCTTTCAAGATACACCTTTTATAAATTAAAATGTTTTTGTATGTGAGTTTCCAAACATAAACCAAAATCATTTATACATATATCAAGAGTATTTTGATAATCTATTTTTTAAAATAATCTATAATTTTGGTTAAAAGAAAAGAAATTATTTTTAAATTTAGAAATATTCCAATAAGGTTACGTCTATGTATTCACAAATAAAATAAAAAAGGAAAAGATAGCTGAAGGAATATTCATTATAAAGAATATCGGAAGTGCCAATGTGTTTATAATTGGTAATAAAGATGATTTTTCATTAATTGATTCAGGTTTATTTTTTAAAACAAAGAAATTAATAAACGAATTAAAAGCAAATGAATTTGATTTAGCAAGGTTAATGAATTATAATTTTAAAATCGCGTTATTTAGTCATGGTGAACCAATTTTGAATAATGCAAATCAAATATTAAGAGATTATTTTAAATATTAATTAATTTTTCCAGAAATTAGAAAATTATCCAATAGTAGATAATTTCATCTGATACTTGATTAGATGCTGAGAATTCATAATATATAGCAAATTATTCTTATTTTTGAAGCATTATTGGAATAAAAAGAAAAAAAAATTATAGGATATCTTCACCTTTTTCTTGTGTCCTAATTCTAATTGCGTTTTCAACGGGTAAAACAAAGATCTTTCCATCACCTGGTTTACCTGTTTTGGCATTTTCAATGATACAGTTAATTATTTCATTAAGTTGACCGTTGTCCTTGATTATAATTTCTAATTTTAATTTATCAATCCATTCTACGCAATATTCGCCAGCTCTACCAACTAATCTAATTCCTCTCTGACTTCCATGTCCTTTCACGTCAGAGATAGACATACCTTTTATTCCGAGCTCAAACAACCCTTTTTTAATAGGTTCTAATTTCTCAGGTCGTACATAACATTCTAGTTTTTTCATTTTTATTTTCTCACCCTTGCGCTATTTCTCCATGACATGAAATATCTAATCCAATATATTCCTCTTCCTCTTTGGATCTTAAACCAATCACTTTATTGATAATAAAGGCAATTACAAAAGTCACAATTAGAGCATATGATGCTGTTACTAATATTCCAATACATTGTGTCCATATTTGACCAGGATTTCCTGTAATAAGTCCTGTTGCACCTACACTTGCAAATAAACCCGTAGCTAAGGCCCCCCATATCCCACCACATCCATGAATAGACCATGCATCAAGAGATTCATCTATTTTTGATTTGGTTCGAAAATTTAAAACTGTATAACATATAGGTGCTGCAACAATACCTATTAACAATGCCGCCCAAGGTTCAATATATCCTGCTGCGGGAGTTATAGAGGCAAGACCCGCTAATCCTCCAGTTACTAATCCTAACATACTAAATTTACCTGATTTGTAATATTGTATTATCAGCCAAACCAGAGCAGCTCCACTTGCAGCTAAATGAGTGTTAAAAATTGCTAAAACTGCTGTACTATTTGCCAATAAAGCACTTCCTCCATTGAATCCAAACCAACCAAACCATAAAAGACCTGTTCCTAACAATACATATGGGATATTAGATGGTTCCATTGGCTCTTTTTTATATCCTTTTCTTGGGCCAATTACTAATGCAACAGCAAGGGAAGAAAATCCAACATTTATATGTACAACAATACCACCTGCAAAATCTAATATTCCTTGATCACCGACAGATTGTAACCACCCTCCTTCTCCCCAAATCCAATGCGCTACTGGACAATAAACCAATATAAGCCAAACAGATATAAATATGAGAAATGCACTAAAATTTACTCTTTCTGCAAATGGACTTGCTATAATTGCTACAGTTATTATTGCAAACATCAGTTGAAAAATCATATAAAGCAAATGTGGTATTTGATCAGAATATGTATGATACGCCTCTGTCCAAAATGAGAAATTCTCTCTATATAAACCAATGAAATCAATACCACCAATATACCCTCCTCCTGTATCCGGAGCAAATGCAAGACTATATCCTATAAAATACCAAAGAATACTTATAACCGCAATTGAGACAAAACACATAGCCATCATATTGATTATACTTTTTTTACGAAGTAATCCTCCATAGAAAAACGCAAGAGCTGGAGTCATTATAAATACTAATCCTGTGCAAATTAAAACAAATGCAGTATCTGCTTCTGTCATTTTATTTTACCTTTTCTTTAAAATATATATTAATAATGTTTAACTATATTCTACTATTTTCGTTAAGTAAACAAAACAATATATATAAAGATAGTTGAGAATTTTTAAGACAAGTTATGATACCCTAAATATATTATATGTATTAAAAAAGATTGGATTGTATCCTTATAGGTTGAATAATTAAAAAGCTATTTAATATTATAGATAAAGAATAGTTAAGAATGCTTGAATAATAGTCTCAATAGATATCGTTTAAAATAGATAAACAATAATTAACTATCTAAGTGAAATGCTAAATTAATTAATGTGTATTAAATAATTAAATAAAATAAATATCTAATAATCATTAATATATCAATTTTAATATTTATCTATAATTTTATGTGCTTTTATATTACATCAACGCTTCCAAAAAATACCAAATTAAAAAAATTAGAAAGGTTTTTTGGAAAATATGATATGTCTTTTGAACCAATAAAGAATAAATCAATTCAGGAACAATTAAGACCTGATGAGCTTTATTTAAGAACTACCAATGCCTATTGTGATTGTGATACTATTTTGGG
>CAZBEU010000182.1:0-3180 GCA_964491005.1 uncultured archaeon
AAAAATCAAGAGACCAATATTAAAGGGGTTTATGCAGCTGGAGATGTTACTGGAGGAATCTTTCAAGCAATATTTGCTGCCGCCGAAGGAGCAAAAGCAGGTATAAATGCTGCAAAATATTGTAGACAATTGGAGAAAAAATAATCAATCAACTTAAAATTTTTTATCTATTGATCTTAAATCTTAATCCTTGATTATTATTTTTACTATTATTTAAAAGATACTTCTTTAAATAAAATTATCTTTAATTTTGTCTTTAATTTTGATTAAATCATTATAGTAATTTATTATCACATTTTTATTACAACTGTAGCCTCTTTTAAAAATTAAATTTGCTCCAATTTTTAATTTTCTTAATTATACATATCACCTAAATATTACAAGGTATTATGTAATATCTCCATAATATATCTAAATAACTATGGAAAATTATAAGATTTCTGACTTTTTAGAAGATTTTCTAATTGCAAAAGAAGTAGAAGAAGGATGTAGTTCATCTACAATTAGAGCATATCGGTATGATTTAGAAAAATTAATTGATATAGTTGGAGATATTGAAATAGAACATAAACTCATTCGTCAAAAAATAAGATTCTTTTTAAAAATATTAAAAGATAAAGGATATACTAAAAAGGCAATAGGAAGAAAAATAGCATGTTTGAGATCATATTTTAAATTTCTTACACTCAATGAGTTTATTTCAATCAATCCTATGTTAACTATTAAAACTCCTAAAATAAGGATAGAAGAAAGTCTTCCGAAATTTTTAGATCTTAAGGATATAAAAATAATTCTTATGCGATTAAAAAACCGCTCAATTTTCAATACAAGAAAGAGTGAAAGATATTATTTAATGATTAGATTATTGTATTCTACAATGGCAAGAGTAAGTGAATTGTGTAATATAAAAATAAAAGATATTAATTTTGAAAAGGGATATATAAACCTAAGGGGAAAAGGAAATAAAGAACGAATTGTACCTGTTGATAATGGAACTTTAGTTAATATTTATGAGTATTTAGATAATCGAATTAAATATACTTCAGATGAATATCTTTTAGTAAATACAAGAAATGAACAATTAAAACCACGAGTAGTACAAAATGATATCAAATTTATCAAAGAAAAATGTGATTTTCCAGAATCTAAGAAAATAACTCCCCACGTATTTCGTCATACAGGTGCAACTCATTTAAGGAGACATGGTATGGATATAAGTGAACTCCAAGATATATTAGGGCATAGTTCTCCAAATACTACTCGAATATATGCTAAAAATGATATATCGAAGTTAAAAGAATCTTATAATACAATGCATCCGTTAAGTAATTCAAGAGATTTATAGAATAATGTTTTTTTTCAAAAATAATTTTGTTATCTTTCTTTATTATTATACCAATTTTAATTGATTAAGAACCTCAATTATAAAATTTTATAATTTTTACAATATTTATCAATATATTGAGAATTAATATAAGAAAGTTTAAACTTTAGATATTCTATATCTAGATATTACTTTTTGAAAAGGCTATTTTTAAGGATAATTATGGATGAGGATAAATTTAGAGCAGAATTCAGTAAAAAGTCTATCTTTAGACAAGCAAGCTCATTAGATTTAAGTTATGTTCCAGATAAATTATATTGTCGTGATGATGTTCTAACTGAACTAATTCATAATCTTAAACGTATTGTTGATGAAGATAAGCAACCATCAATCAATATCTTAATCCATGGTAAAGGAGGAGTTGGTAAAACCGTCACAGCTCGATTTTTTGGCAAAAATTTCAAAACCATAGCATTAGAGAAAGATGTTCAAATCTTCATAGAATACTTTAATTGTGTGAATTTTCGCTCAAAAAGTAAAATTATCAGAGAGTTATTAGGTAAATATACACATGGATCTGGAAGAGGGTTTTCTGATGATGAAGCAATAAAGCTTATTCTTGGTCAATTAATTAGAGACAATGGTTATATGATTTTGATCATTGATGAAATCCACCTTTTAAATCCAAAAGAAGTTTGGGCTATTTTAGATATAGCAGAAACATTTGGACATCAAAATGCTAAATTATCTATAATACTTATTTCTAGGACTAAAGATTGGATGCGATTAGAAACAGAACGTATATTGAGTAGATTGAATTCAAAAATAAAATTAGATCCTTATAATATTGACGAGGCTAAACAGATAATACAATATAGAAGTGAACTTGCATTAAAAGATGGGACATTAAATGATGAAATTATAGAAATGATCTCACAGATTGTCGTAGAACATGAAAATATAAGACATGGTATTGAAATTTTAAGAAAATGTGGACAACACGCAGATAAAGAAGCGTTTAACGAAATAACAGCAGATATGGTTCGTGAAGCATCTAATGATGTATATCCAACTTTTCGAGGAGATCTTGTCGATAAATTAAATGAACAAGAATTATTGGCATTATATGGCGTTGCTCAATCATTACATGAAAAAGGAACACCATATACTATTGTAGATGATGCATATGAACAATATCAAATTATATGTGAGACTTATAAAGTTGAGGTTCATGTAAAGATGAGTTACAGAAAATATATAAGACAACTTACTCAATTAAAAATAATCTCATCAAAAACAGTAAGAATTGATGATGATAAAAGAGGGAGACATCTTGAAATAACCCTATTAGATATCCCTCCAATGAAGGTAATAGAACTTTTAAATAAACTATTTGATAAAAAATATAACTAATACTTGAATAATTATAGGAAAAGTTATTGCTATTAATTCGACTCTTATAATCCAAATCTAATATTTTTGTTTATCATCCTTAGATTTTGCATACCAATCCAACCAATCTTTTTTTCGTTTTTTCTTTCTTTCTGATTCATCTAAATTATCTAGGTTTTGATTTCTAATTTTTTGCCAATAATTATCTAATTCAAAACGATTTAATGAAAGACCACATGAATTACACACCATACATTTTAAATCTGGATTGTAAGTCATTTTACCTGCACATTCTGGACAGCGTGAAGCCATATTAAAAAATTTCCTTTTAGATAGTTAGTATTATTTAAAATTAAAATAATTTTTGAATACTGATAAAAAAAAAAGAGATATTAGAAATTAACCTTCAAATTATTTATAAAAAATTAGTAATTTTTATAAAAATCACCAATTTCTATTCTAAT
>CAZBEU010000183.1:0-4702 GCA_964491005.1 uncultured archaeon
CGCACTAGACTGAAGATCTAGGTATCGAGGGTTCAAAAGAAAAGTTCATACCGAACTTTATGGAAAATCCCTCTCTTGGCATTTTATATCTAATTATATATTAATGAAATATCAAAAAGACTTATTCTATTAATAATTTGCTTATATATTATATTTTTAGCATATCAATTTATAGGTTTTAGATTAATTTATGTTATATTATGATTTATTCTCCAAGAAGAATTTACGTAGTTTTTTGTTTCATTATGCACCTTCTTCATTTAAACATTCATTACACATAGCATCACATTTCTGAATAAATGGATCTTCACGATTTACATGATTAAATTCTACTTTTTTATATTTTTTTAAGAGTTGAAAAACTTTTTCATATAACTTAGCAAGATGTTCTTTTTTTACTCGATACTGTCCATTAATTTGTCGAATAACTAGTTGACTATCAGAAAATAACTTAATATGTAATTTACTCCAATCTTCAGCATTTTTTAATGCATTAATAATTGCATTATATTCAGCCACATTGTTGGTAGTCTTCCCAATAAATCCTGATTTTTTTTTAATAATCTTTCCATTTTTAAGATAGAGATAAGCCCAAGCTGCTGGACCAGGGTTTCCTCTTGAAGCACCATCAACATAAATTCTCAATTCTTCATCTTTACTTATTGATTTTGACATGATTTAATAAACATTGTATAGAATTTATTTCTGTTTTTTTAATGTTAAAAGGATTAATATAAAATTTTTTAATTTTTTGAAAAAAAGAATTTGTATTATTATCAAAAAATCCTAAAAAACAAATTTTCTCCCTATTTTTTTATTTTTACCTATTATGAATTAAGAAAAAAAAGACATAATTATTATAATGGTTAATTATAAACTAATTAACTATAAAACCAATTTTATTCATATTTTTTCAATATAAAATGTATTGCTTTATCATTACCTTCATTAATTTTTTCGATATAATATTTTTCTTCTTTATTTTCCTCAATTATAAAATAAAATCGGGAATCTTCATGAAAACCAGACATACATTTAATTAGATCTATAATTCTAATATAAATCACCTCTTATTTTTTTTTATTTTATATATAATTAAGGAGAAATACAATTTCAACTTAAAAACTTTTTTATCAGAAACATTTTGAAATAGGATTGTAAGTATATTTTTAATTTTAAAATATATTTTGGTTGATTCTTAAAAAAGAAATTTAAAAAAAAAAAGGTTTTAAATAAAATCCATAATATTTATGCTATTTTGATCTTTTTTCTATAAAATATTACCAATGATAGGATTCCTAATATAAAGAAAATCAAATAAGCGTTTCCAAATGGTATTCCATTATTATCTAGTTCTGGAGGAGCAGAAGTAATTATAATAGAAGTCAAATAGGTGTTAGAATTACCATATGCATCAAAAAAAGCAATAGTATAATTATAAGTACCTGTTGTAAGTCCTAATGGTATGTCGTAATATATCCATATATTATCTTCCCAAGTAGTAAGTTCTACAACAAACCCAAAACCTTCAAGTTCAATAGTATAATTTCCAGGATTTATATCTGTTGCTCGCCAACAGAGGCTTTCGTCAGAATATCCTTCAACGAGAGTGTCAGGATTTAAAATACTCTCTTGAATCTCTGGATTGGTAGTATCTATAATTGTTATATTTATAATTTGGAATGCAAAATTACCAAATTCATCTGTGAAATTTACTCTAAAAAAATGACATCCTACGGGAAGAAATCTTGGATAGTCAACAATTATCCATTCCTCGTTTTCCCAAGATGTAGAATTTTTGATCATACCCACTCCTTGATATTCAACAGTATAATTATAAGGATTGTCATCTATAGCTCTAACTGCGTGCCAAACCAAATCAATACCTGATTCAAATGTTTGATTAACACCTTGGGTTATAAAGATCGGATCAAAAGTATCTTCAATTATAGTAAGATTTACAGTTTGAGTTATATAATTATCATTAGTATCAGTGAAATTAATAGTATAAAGATATTCTCTAAGAGGTAAATCATCAGAAACATTATAAACAACTTCAACGCCATTTTCCCAAGGAGTAGAATTTACAACAATACCTTCTCCTTGAAGTTGAATTGTATAATTATATGGATTTGTATCAGTTGCTGTCCAAGAAATTGTCTGATTCTCATATCCTTGAATAATAGTTGAGTTAGAGGGTATGACGGTTATTATTGGTTTAGCTTGATCTACAATGATTGTTATATTTATTGTATGTGTAGTAAAAAGACCATAATCATCAGTAATATTAATAGTATAAAGATGTTCTCCTAATGTTAATCCCTCTGGAATATTATATGTTATTGGATTATTACTCGTCCAAGAAGTTGAATTTACAACGATACCTTCTCCTTGATGTAAAATTGTGTAATTGTAAGGATCGGAATCTATAGCAGTCCAAAAAATTGTCTGATTTGTATATCCCTGATCAATAGTTCTATTAGAAGATGAATCGGTTATATATGGAGATTTAAAATCTCTTCTCTCGCGTATTTTTAGTACAACTAAATGATTATCAGAAGCAGATACATAGGCATAATCTCCACAAACAGCAACATTAAGAGCAATTCCCCCAGTTGTTATATTTGCATATAATAGAGGATTTAAAGGATTAGAAATATCAATAATTATTAGTCCATTAGCCCCATTTGCAATATAAGCGTAATCACCACTAATATCAAGTCCATATGCGAAAGAGGTAGTAAGAGATGAAATAATCCATGCATTCATTGGATCTGAGACATCAACAATTATTAATCCCTCATCACTATCAGCAACATATGCATAATCTCCAATCACACATACATCATAAGCAAATCCATTCATTGGTATACTCTTAATTAAAAAAGGATTAGTTGGATCAGAAACATTTACTATCTTCAACCCCTCTTCACCATCTGCAATATAGGCATAATGTCCACTAATATAAACATCATGTGCCGATCCTTCTGTAGTAAAGTTAACAATGAAGGACGGATTAGTTGGATCTGAGACATTAACAATAGAAAGCCCGCATAATTCTTTTTCAAGAGTTCTAGAAACTGCTAAATATGCAATATCCCCTCCAACATATACTCCATAGACACCAGGATCGGTATCAAGTTCATAGCTTGGTCCAGAATTTGTTGGGTCTGATATATCTATAATTTTTAGACCGAGTAATCCATCAGCTACATAAGCATAGTTACCTTCAATAAAAATATCTTGAGGTATTCCATAAGTATATTCTGAAGAAACACCAGTAGGATGAGTTGGATCAGAAATATTTAGAACCTGCATACCCCAATTAGTTTCAACTAAATAAAGATAATCACCACTTATATCAAGAGCTCGTACAAATCCATAGGAGAGATGGTAATTAGCTGAAATTTCTGGTTCTATAGGAGATGATACAGGAATAACAACTAAGCCAGATTCACTATCAGCAGTAAAAGCATAATTTCCTTCTATATAAATACCACGAGCATAACCTGTAGTGTCCTCATAACCAAGTAATTTAGGATTTGTTGGAAATGTAATATTGAATACAGCTATTCCAGAAGTAAAATCAGCAACATAAGCATAATTACCTTCTACCCATATACCTAAAGCAACTCCAGTACTATTAATAGAAGCAGATAGTTCGGGATTATTTGGATTGGAAATATCAATAACAGCTAAACCCTCATCCCCATCAGCGATATAAGCATAATCTCCATTAATAAAAACGTCTTCAGCATTTCCATTAGTTGCTTCATATACAGGATTGCTTGGATTCTTTGGATCTGTAATATCAATTACGGCTAATCCTTCTTGTCCATCAGCGATATAAGCATAATCTCCACAACTAAAAACATTACTAGCAAATCCAGTAGTATTTTTATAAATAGGAGTACCTGTATGAAAAGGATCTGAGATATCAATAACAGCTAAACCCTCATCCCCATCAGCGATATAAGCATAATCCCCACAGATATAAACATCAGAAGCCGTTCCTTCAGTAGAAATTGCATTAATTTGAGAAGGATTAATTGGTTCGGAAATATTAAATATAATAATCCCTGATATTATATCTGCCACGTAAAGATAATCACCATCAATACAGAGACCCCATACAATTCCTCCTGTAGATATAGTCTTTATTAGTATAGAATTAGTTGGATCTGTAATATTCACAATAGCTAAGCCTTCCATATTATTAGCAATATAAGCTAAATCTCCATGAATACAAATATCCCAAGCAGTTCCATTTGTGGTTTCATAATAACTTGATAGGGCTATTGGATGATTTAAGGATTTATTTTTATTAGTATCTCTTATATTTGAAAAACTCTCAACACAAAAGAGAAAGAGCGGTGATAAGACCAAAATTGTGACTAATACTGAGACAAATAATTGATTTTTTTTTTTATTCTTAATAAATTTCGTCTTATTATTCATCATTTTTAATGTTAAACCTAACTTTTTAAAGATTGAAATCTAATTAATAAAAATAAGAAAAATATTTCTATAATAATATAAGAAGTTTAATAAATATAAAGAAAATTGATTTTATGCTTCAGAATTTCGGTTTAAAAATATTTTTCGGTAGTAACGGAAAAAAATTTTTTTTTCTCATTTATTCAATTTACGCCAAAAAAAAATGGGGTTTTTATCAGTAGATTAAACATTAATAGTTGATCTT
>CAZBEU010000184.1:0-2060 GCA_964491005.1 uncultured archaeon
AATTAATTGAAGGAGAAAAAACAAGCATAGATTAATTGAAGAAAAAAGAGTAGAAATAAAATTTATTGGTTAATCTTTCAATTAGTCTCACGATCTTTATTCATGACTTCTTCATGAAGTGAAAAAAATGATTTATAAAAACAATTTTCAATTTTTTGTCTAAATTTGGTCCTGATCCCTTTATAAATAACAGGATTTGTCTAAAATTAGTCCTGATCTCACTTAAATAGAAAAGTATTTTAATTTTAAGTAAAAATCTAATTAAAAAAGTCTTTATCATGAATAGAAAAATATTAGATATAAAGAAAATATCGATAATTGCTATAATTACCTTAATGTGTTTTTCAGGTATTTCTCAAACTTTAGCTGCACAATCAGAATCTGGATATAGAGTGGCAATTAGAAGACAGGAAATGATTCAATATTTAATATGGCCCATACCCTTCCATCATGAACAAATATTATGGTTTAATATGGATGCTGCAACAGCAAATGCAGTATTAATGGGAGGAAATGGATGGATGGATGTAATCTCTGCATTATTACAACTTAGAGGAGGATTAGAACCAGTAACATTGTTTATTTCATTAATTGTTCTTGCTGAAAGAGCCTTAATACGTGCTTCAGGATTTCAAAGACCTTTAGGAGATGTTAAATTTGGGATAGGGTTTACAATAATACCTATTGGGGGTTATATGAATTTATGGATTGATTATGGAAATGATGGATATGGTATTGATGGGATTATTTCAATACCTCAAGGGCTTGTTCCTGTTAATATTGCTGCACCATTTATTTTAGGGATATGTGTTACAGATTCATATTGGTTTCCTATATATTACTAATTTTTTTTTCCTTTATTTATAGATAGAATCTAATTATTATATTATTTTAACTCCAAAATGTTTTTCACGATCTTTATTCATGATATCTTCATGAAATGAAATCATATTTTATAACCATTTTTTAAACTGTATATAATAAAGAAAAAAGGGGAGTTATTTATAAGTCATTATTAACAAAGAACAATCTTCTATATAATTACCTATCATAGTACCTGTGGTTACTGCGATTGTAATATTATAAGACCCAGTAGATAAAGAAGCAATAGTATATTGTAGATTAAGTGAATGTCTTATTACACTACCAGCACTAGCTCTATCAGCTATCTGTGTCCAAGATGCTGCAATTAGAGCGTCATTATTCATAACATGGATTGCTATATATTGACTGTTACCATCAGCTTGTAATACTGCTTGTGAGTTAAATGATACAAATATATTTTGTCCAGTCTCAATATTAATACTTATATCCAAATCCGGTATAGCAGTATATGACGTTATTGGGTCGTAAGTATTTCTGGCTTCGCTATACCATACATTATCAATTTTTGGATCCGCTGCTGGAAAGATATATGGTTGTATATAAGGAAACCCAGCAAGTAGAATACTTCCTAAAGCTAAAATTAAAGCAATAATTGCTAATCCTTTTCCATTTCCCATTTTATTTCACCATAAGATTATTATAAATTTTATTATATGATATTCTATTCCTATTTATAGTTTTTTAATATAGATATTCCTAAAAAATTCAAATTTTATCAGAAATAAAAAAAAAGGAAAAGCTATAGTTAATTTAAAGATATTTTTTGAACATAGTTAATAAATTCATAATGTATAAATAATAACGCTATTATCAATTGTATGTATCTAAAATAAAAATCAATTATCTTAAAAATAGAATATATCTTCATTCATAATCTATTATCTTAATTTAGTAGAAAAGAAATCTCATACCAGAGTTTACTAATTAATGTGGATGTAACAATGAAAAAAAAGAATCTAAAAATCTGCGTTCTTTTGGTTTGTTTCTTTTTTTCTAATTCATTAGTGTTCCAAATGAATACTAATAAAAAAAAAGAATTTGATTTTTATGATACCACATCAAAAAATATAAAGAATTCCATAATTAGTTTTAATCTAACAGAAATAATATCTATTGAATCTGTCGAAAACTCCAATGACCCTTTTTTACTTATAGATAATTTTGATAATATTCAT
>CAZBEU010000185.1:0-1700 GCA_964491005.1 uncultured archaeon
TATATTAATTGGATTATAAATATCTTCCTTTCTTTTAATATTTAAAGTATTTTCTTCTAATTTATATTCAGCACCTAAATTTTTTAAAGCATTAAGCAGAGGTAATATGGGTCTATCTCTTTTTAAAAAAATTCCTTTAAACTTTAATCCTCCTTCGATCAATAGACTTAAAGCGGTCAATATTCTTAGAGTGGTTCCAGAATTTTTACAATCTAAAGGAGGCATTTGTTTTAAAAAAAAGTCTTTTCTTCCACTAATTACATAAGATCCTTTTTTAATTTCAGCAATTTTAATACCTAATGTTTTTAAAATATTTATTGTGACATCCACATCTCCAAAAATTAGCGGATTATTTATAATTGAGGCACCTTGAGCAAATCCAGCTAAAATTAATGCTCTATGAGAATGACTTTTAGATCCTGGAGGTATAATCTCCCCATTGAGAGCATTTGGAGCCATATTAATTATAAGATTCATTGTAATATTAAGAATTTTATATAGTTAGGTTATCAATCTTATTACTTATGTTAATTATTAGGATTTAATTATATTAAAGATTGTATTATTTAATTTGTTTTCAATAGTCATTTTTTTATAATTGGAAAAAAGGTTTATTAGAAAAAGAATTTTAATTTTAATAAGATTCACTTAATTACATAAGCTAATATGTATAGTGAAAATGATTAAAATATAATTAACAATAGTCTAAGAGAGTTTTAAGAACAATGGGAGGAAATACATTAGGAAAAATATTTAAAATAACTTCTTTTGGAGAAAGTCATGGAGATGTAATTGGTATAATTATTGATGGTATACCTGCAGGGTTGGAAATTACATTAGAATTTATCCAAAAAGAACTTAATAAAAGAAAACCAGGACAATCAAAAATTTCTACTTCAAGAAATGAACCTGATATAGTAAGAATTCTATCTGGAGTTTTTAAAAATAAAACAACTGGTGCTCCCATTTGTTTAATAATTGAAAATAAAGATATAGAATCTTCTAAATATGAAAAATTTAAGAATCTATTACGCCCTTCGCATGTAGATTATTCCGCTTTAAAAAGATATGGAGGTCATTCTGATTATAGAGGTTCGGGAAGATTTTCTGGAAGAGTTACTGCTGGTATCGTAATGGCAGGCGCAATTGCAAAACTTGTTTTAAAAGAATTTAAAATAGATGTTTTTGCATTTACAAAGAGTATTGGAGAGATAGTTGATAATCAAAATTATAGTTCAGATAAAATATATGAATTAGAAAAACAGAGAGAAATATCAATAGTAAGGTGTCTTGATATAGAAAAATCTAAGAACATGGTAGAAGTAATTGAGAATGCTAAAAAGGAGAATGATTCTGTTGGGGGAATAATCAAATGTATAGTGAAAAATGTTCCTCCAGGTTTGGGAAGCCCAATTTTTGAAGGATTAGAATCTAATATAAGTAAAGCTATTTTTTCAATAGGTTCTATCAAAGGTATTGAATTTGGAAAGGGATTTAAATCTACAAAAATGAAAGGTTCACAACATAATGACCCATGGACAATTAAGAAAGGGAAGATCAAAACAGTAAAAAATGATTCTGGGGGAATAATAGGGGGGATCTCAATAGGTATGCCAATTGAATTTCAAATTGCAGTCAAACCAACTGCTTCTATAGGGCAAGAGCAAAAAACCGTTGATATAAATAAGTTGGAAGAATCT
>CAZBEU010000186.1:0-5518 GCA_964491005.1 uncultured archaeon
TTAAAATTTCTTTAAAGATTTTATTTTTATTTTCATTATAATTTTGATTTAATTTTTCTATTTCTTGATTCATTTTTTTATTAAAATTTAATACTTCAATTTCGATATCTTCTTTAAATTTTTTTGAGATATCATCCAAAAATTTTTGTTTTTTAGCTAAAGTTATTTTTGTTTTATTTTGTTCTTGAATTTCTGATTCTTTTATCTCATTTTGAATTTCAATATCTGTTTTATTTATTAATGATTCATAAGTTTCTTCAATATCTTTTATCCAACTAAAAATATCCATTATTTATCCTCTTTTACTTATTTATTTATTTTATTTGATTTAAGGGTTTTATATTTACTATGAAGTATTCTTATAACATTTGGAATAATAATTAATTTTATTTCTTTTTCTTTATTTATCACTAATTCGAAAATTCTATGGATTGTGGAATATTCAATACTTCCTAATTGTGTTCTATATTTTCTAAAAAATGTTTTTTGATACATTCTCTCAAGGTTCCATGTAGGATATTCCATTTCTGCACTAAGTCTAATATTAGTATCTCCTATATTCAATTTATTTTTTAAATATGTATTTAATAAAGTAAAAAAAGAGTTCAAATCTTTTTGTTTAAGCAAGGATTGTATCATTTTATCATTCAAGAAAAGGTAATTTCTTACTATAAATTGAGAAAGTAAGTGACGTTCGATATGATTTAAAATTCCTCTGTAGATTAAGTTAATGTTGTAAAGTTCAGTTACATATTTTGAAAACATTCCAATCATTCCGATCTCAATATCATTTAGAGCTTTTTTTGATCGTGAAAGATTTTTATAATATAGTTGATCCAGAAATGCTTCCAAAACAAATATTTCATTTGTATTTCTAAAATATAATATCCCCTCTCGTATAGGGGCATTATATTTTGTATTTCTTAGATATAGTTGTATTTCTTCAAAATTTGACATTTTAATAAGATCATTAATAAACTTTTCATTATCCAAATATTCATGCACAATAAGGTTAGTATTTTGTCTTTTTTCTTCAGCATTCATTCCAATTATTGTACCAACAATTATTTGTTGTATATTTTGAATTTCATATTTCAATAGATAATCTTTTAGGAAATATCTAATACTGGATGGTGAATAAGAAAGAATCCTACCAATCAATTTTATATAGATTTTATACAATTCCTTCTCTATTTCATCAATGGTATATTCTTTAATATTAATATCAGGGTAATAGGGGGATATAAATTCAATCAAGGTTTTAATATCTTTTATAGATTCGATTTTCTTCAATGATCCGGGATCTATTATTAATTTCTTTAAAAATACAGTTTTTATGTAGGTATAAGCATATGAGGGTACAATTACACTCGTCTATTTTTCACCAGATAGTGCTAAATTCTTGATTATTTATTTTATATTTTATTTCTAACAATAAGGAATGATATTTATATTACACAGGATTTGGTATTTTAGACATAAATAATACTGCCAGAACTACCCCATAAATAGCTAATGCTTCACATAAAACAACTATTAAAAATGCCTTAGTAAATGTTCCCTCTCGTTCAGAAATAGCTGATATTGCGGCGGTACCAACGGTTTTTAATGCAATTCCAGCACCTACAACAGACAATCCCCCAACTAATCCAGCAGCTATTGCTAAAGCTGCGGATGTACCGGAATTAAAATAATCATAACTAGTTCCTTGTGCAGCAGTCAAACTAATTATTCCATTTGCAGAAAAAAATACAGTAAAAGCTAGAACTATTTGAAATAATGCTAATAAGAGGTAAAACTTTTGTTTTGTTTTCATATAATTCACTTTTTAAAAATAATTTCAATATTTTATACTAGTAAAAACAAGGGGTCTTATAAAATTTTAGCATTGAAATGGTTATATTTGTTATACTACCATATTCTCCAGTATAGAATTTCAAAAGAATTAATTATCAAAGTAAAATCCTAATTCATAATACAGAAGTTAAACCCAATTCCCATTTAAGACTCATAATAAATTATCATAAATAAATTATAATTATTCAAATAAAAATTTAATATATAACTTTTTCATTTTAGTTAATAAGATATTAAGGAAATAATTATATGATGACGTTTACATGAGCTTCAATAGAATGGTTCTAAAAAGAAAAATCGAAATAAATCGAAATGATGTATTATTAGTAGTTGATATGCAATATGATTTTATCCCAGGAGGAGCATTACCTGTCAAAGATGGGGATAAAATTATTGACCCAATTAATCAATTAATTAAAATTTTTAAAAAAAATCAAGGAATAATTGTCTTTAGCCAAGATTGGCATCCACCTAATCATCTCTCATTTGCTAGTAATCATAAAAATAAAAATCCTGGCGATGAATTTCAATCAAAAGGTATAGGTCCTGTTCTATGGCTAGATCATTGTGTTCAAGGAACTAAAGGAGCATTATTCCATGAGAGCCTAAAAATAGAATATGCTGATAAAATAATTCAAAAAGGATTAGATCCTAAAACAGATTCATATTCTGCTTTTCGAGATCAACTTAAAGATAAAGAAACAGAATTACAAGATTTTTTAAATGAGAAAAATATTAAAAGACTATTCATTTGCGGATTAGCACTCGATTACTGCTGTTATTATACAGCAATGGATGGGTTAGAATTTGGGTTTGATGTTTATTTCATAATAGATGCAAGTAAAGGTGTTGATATTCCAAAAGGAAATATTTCTGATAAAGTAAAGAAAATGAAAGAAAGTGGAGTTAAATTTGTAAATAATAAAAATTTCTAATAATATGATTACATCATGATACCATTTATTATAATTGCACTCCTTCAAGGACTCTTTGAATGGCTCCCTATCTCATCATCAGGACAAGTGATGTTATTTTCGACAAATTTTTTTGGGATAAGTGAAAATGATGCTTTTAGTCTTGCTATATGGTTGCACCTTGGAACAGCTTTAGCTGTAGTTCTTAGATTTTGGAAAGAATATTTAAATATCTCAAAAGCTTTACTCCCAAATAGATTTAATATAACAAAAACAGATTTAATAAAAAGAAATTGGTTAATAATTTCAATAATAGGTACGGCTATAACGGCACTCCCTCTTTATATTTTCATTAAAAAAGTTTTTTCGAGTAATCAAGGTGATATCTCCACATTGATTATTTCCGGTTTATTAATAATAACAGGGATTATTTTATTAAAAGGAAGAAAATTGTTAGGAAATAAAAAGATAGAAGATATTTCAAATAAATTTTTTCAGAGGGATAGTTTTTTAGCTGGATTAGTTCAGGGTATCTCTATTTTACCTGGGATCTCAAGATCAGCGATGACAGTATCAACTACACTTATCGAAGGCTATACACAAGAAGATAGTCTTAGATTAAGCTTTTTAATGTCTGTTCCTGCAGTAATAGCTTCAATTGTAGTAGATATAGCATTTGGTGAAGGCTCCATTTTTGGTAATTTAGATTTGATGACAATTTTGGTATCAACATTCGTAAGTTTTATTGTAGGATATTTTACAATGGGATTACTTCTTCGTTTCGCCCGTAAAGTACAATTTGGTTATTTTTGTATTATTTATGGGATAATTGCATTCATTATTATACTACCATTTATAATAATCCAATAAGACTATATGTTATTTAAATAATTGATAATATAATTGGCAATAATCAAATCATTATTCTTTATTCCTTTAAAACCAGGAAATTCATTCAAATCGATTATATAATAACAATTACCATTTATTGATTTTAATAAATCAAATCCATATATTTTTAAATTAATTTTTTTTGAGATTATTTTTACAAGATTCCTAATCTCATTGTTAATCTCAAAAGACTTTCTCTCAATTTTATTTATATCAACATAATTAGATTTTTTATTTAAATATAAATAAATTGGATTTTGTCTCTTTATTCCAAAAATCTCATTTCCAACAACATATACCTTATAATCTATACCATTACATTCAATAAATTCTTGAGCATAAATATCTGATGAGAATTTATTTTTATAGATAGAGATAAATTCTTTCAATTGTTCTTTAGAATTCACTAAAAAATTAAATCGATTAGCTTCAATAAATTGTTCTACATTTTTAAAAACTATAGGTAAGATTATATTAGCCCAATTTTTGAATTTTAGTTTATCTTTTAAAGGATAAAGATATACCCATGATTTGGGAAGCATTATATTTCCTAAATTTGATTTCGATTGATGAAATATTTTTCTTAATATCATATCAAGTACTATCTTATTTTTACATCTTAAGACACTATAGTAATTATTGATTGATGGAATTTGATTTTTGTAAGCTAGAGATAGTAACTCAATTGAAGTCCTTTCACTATTTTTCGAAATTATCATATCAAAATCTTTAATTTTAGACTTCAATGATACAGGAATAGATATATCTTCAGTTGGATTATAGAATTTTACCTTTATATTTTTAGTTTGATTTAAGGCGTTCATAATCCTAAGAATAAGATTATCATTTTCTTTTGCAGAAACCAATATATGTTTCATATATAACTCTATACCAAGATAATATTAGTATTTTTACTGAGATTTTTGAAATATATTCCTCTTTATTATAATTATACAAAAAATAAATTAAAAATAATGGTTTTAAATTTCAGGGAGAATTAAATATTCAATAAAAGAGAGTGGAAAATAATTTTAAGAAATTAGAGTTATTTTTCTTCCTTTTCCTTATTTTCATTAAATTCTTTAATTTTTTCCATAACGGAATCATCAGTTGCTTTTGGAACTGGCATTTTTTCATAGATTTCTATATATTTAACATCACCAATTTCATCAGCCATATGTGTTTGAAGATCCATAGCAAGTCCAAATTTTAGGTATGTTAAATTTTGGAAAAGGAACATTTGAGGAATTCTTATTTCAAGACTTTTATCATTTTTATTATAGTTTAGATTAAATTGAGATATATTTTCTTTGGGAATTCCTTTATTTAACATAAAATATTCAATTTTTTTGTCAAAAGTCTCGATTTTATCTAATATTTCTACATTATAATCAATATTTTGTCCTGCTAATGGATGATTGTAATCAATTATAACTTTACCTTGAATAATATTTGTTATAGTTCCTCTCTGAGTACCTTGTTTAGTATTTTTTGTAAATTCATGTCCCAATTCGGGTATTTTACCTTCATTCATCTTTCTAAATTTCGCAATACCAATTCTCTCTATTTTTGCAGGATCTCTTTTTCCAAAAGCTTTCACTGGAGGAATTCTAACAGATTTTTTCTCAAAATATTTCATTTTCTCTAAAGTTTGCATTAATCCTTCATTAAGAAAACCTGGCTTCCCAACAACTACAAATTCAGGAGTATAATGACCATTTTTAGCATCTTGCTTATCATATATCCCAGCTTTCTTAGCATCTTCTTCAGATGATACTCTGAAAACTTTACCCTTTTGAGTTCTACCTGTTATTTTTAGCAAAACAAAATCGCCTTGTTCAACAGGTTTTCCTTCA
>CAZBEU010000187.1:0-12454 GCA_964491005.1 uncultured archaeon
AGAATTTTAGAATCTTCTTCATATGTTACCATTGTTTCTGGCCAATGGACATTTGGAATTTCTGTAAATTTTAGATTTTTTCCCTTACCAAGATCAAGTTCATCTCCAGTTTTAACAATCTGAATATTTTCTTTAATTCCAAAGAATCCCTCAACTAAGGCAGCACCTTTTTGAGTTGTTATAATTTTTACATTTGGTGCAAGTAATTTTAGTATATAAGTAAACCCCGTGTGATCAGGTTCAAGATGATTTAAAACAATATAATCAATATCTTTAAAACTAATTGAAAGGGACTCTAAATTATTTATAAGTGTTTGAGCTGCCCCACCCCATTCTCGGACCAATTCTATTAAAGCAATTTTCTCACCTCTAACAACATAAGCATTTAAGGCAACTCCCTTTGGAATAGGCCAAATTCCCTCAAATAAATCTTCAGTATGAATATTTGCTCCAATCCAATAAATATCTTTACTTAATTCTATTATTGTTATTTTTAGACACCTTTTGGAAAATTATTACAGTATTTATTCTATTTATCTATTTTAAATTAAATATTTAGTGTATATGAAATATAAACTTCATTTTTGTTAAAAATTTTTTAGAATAGAGATATTTTATGCTAATAATCGGTTATATTAATATATGAAACTATTTGAAATTCGAATTGTTTGTAAATGATAATGACTTAGATTTAATGATAGTGTAAAAAATTTAAAAGATATATCTTATTACAGAAAAATTAAAATAAAAGAAAAAGAATTATGAATAGAAGATATTATTCTATTTTTTCAAACATGTCCTTTCCTACACCACATACAGGACATAACCAAGAATCAGGTAATTTTTCAAAAGGAGTTCCCTCATCTTCTTCATCATAAATATATCCACATGCAGTGCATTCCCATTTTGCCATATTTCAAACCTCAATTCTTACTTTTTTTTTCTATTATTTAATAAAGAAAAATTAGAGCAGTTTTAAAATTATTAAGATTATATTTTATAAAACCTAATAATACTTATAACATTAATCTTATATTTTTAAAAATTTATATCTATATTTGATTATTAAGTTCTATTTTTAACTAAGATTTTTATTTTTATACTCACTTTTAGGGGATCCACAGACACATTTCCAATCTTTAGGTAAATCTTTGAAAAGAATATCTTCTTTTGCTTCATCGTATATATTTCCACATATTTGACAAATCCATTCATATAGATTGATTGCTTTTCTAAGTTCGTTATCTTCAATTTCTTTTTCGATATTTTTATTAATATAAGGAACAGCATTTTTTTCTCCAAAAAGTATTGCACCTTTCAATTTATTGTCTTTTAAAATAATCTTTTTATAGCAATTACTTTTTTCATCGATTTTTTTTAATATTTGCCAACCTGCACCAATTAGATCTTTATCTTCAGGATCATAGATTCCTATTGAGGTTAGATCAATTCCAATAATTTTAAGTGTATTTTTAGGAATAGTTCCCTTATATATTAAATTTTTATTACCTACAATAGAAGAAGCAACGATATTTGCTTGTTCAATACAAGCAGGAATTATTCCCCAAATTTGATTATTATATTCAATGCAATCGCCAACAGCATAAATATCTTTTTGACTTGTTTCTAAATATTCATTTACAATAATTCCACGATTTGTATTTAATTCTGCTGATTTTGCTAGATCTATAGTTGGTGCAATCCCAGCTTGAATTAAAATCATATCTGCTTCAACTTGGCGTCCATCTTTAATTTTTATACCTCTAATAGAATTATTATCATTTAAAAGAATCTCTTCTGTCGTGGCGTTTAATTCAACTTTAATTCCAAGATTTTCAATTATTTCTCTTAACATTCCACCACAATCTACATCTAACTGGCGAGGTAACAATCTTGGAAAGAATTCAACAACAGTTGTATTTAAGTTATAATCTTTAATTTGTTTTGCCAATTCCAATCCAAGTAATCCTCCCCCAATAATAACTACTTTTTTTATATTATTATTTTTGATAAATTCTTGTATTTCTATAGCATTATCAATATTTCGAAGAGTGAAAACACCATTTCCCAACATTTGATTTGCATTTTTAATAGGTGGGATACTTGGCATACTTCCTGTAGCCAGGACAAGTTTATCATATGATACTTTTTCTGTTTCACCTTGAATAATTAATTTTTTATTAATTCGATCTATTTTTTCAATCTTTTTATTTAGATAGGACTTAACATTATTCGATTGATACCAATCATCTTTAAAAATTATAAGATCATTAAAATTAAGCTTTTCACTAATTATTTCAGGAAGTTTTATCCGAGAATAGTATGGATAATTTTCTTGAGCATAGATAATAATTTCTAAATTATTATCCAATGCGCGTAAATTCTTTGCAGTAAAGGTTCCAGCAATTCCATTCCCAATAATAACAATTCTCATATTTCTATTTGGTCTTTTATAATATTTTAAGATTTTGATTATAGAAAAGAAGAGAATATAGATTTTATATATATAGTTGAAATATCCCTCCAAATCTAATTATATTATAATTATAAAATTAGCACCAATTTTGCCTTTATATTATTTATATAGCAAAAATATGGTACTTTGAACATGTTCTAGTTAATTAATATATAATCTGAAAGATTCTATTTTCTATAATCTAAAAGAACTATATTTTTTAATTGGAAATAATAAATTGAAAATCAATAAATAATAATTGTAATGATCATGGAAAAAGAAAGAATTTCTCATCATAAATCTATCCAAAAGGTTTATGAAAGAATTAAAAAAGATAATATGAACAATATTTGGGATCGTTATGAAGCACAAGGGATGGGCGGAGATCCTGATAAACGATGTCCATTTTGTCTAAAAGGTGCTAGATGTGATTTATGCTCTAATGGTCCTTGTAGAGCAGATTCATCTATCGACAAACGGGGCGTATGTGGGATAACTGCTGATGGAATGGCTATGCGTATGATGCTTCTTAGAAATATTATGGGAGCTTCAACATATCATTATCATACTGAAATGACCTTAAAGACCCTTAAGGCTACGATTAATGGAGAAACTCCATTTAAAATTAGTGATCCAGATAAATTAAAAACTTTTTCGAATCGCCTTGGAATTGACACAACTGGAAATGATAAAGAAATAGCACTCAGATTATTTAATTTTGTTCAAGAGGATTTTAAACGTTCTAGTGATGATATGAGCCTTATAGTAGAATTGTTAGCACCTGAAGAAAGAAAGGAGTTATGGAAAAAATTGGGGATCTTTCCTGGAGGCATATATGGAGAGATGATGTTATCTACAAGTTCCTGCTTAACAAATGTTGATGGAGATTATGTAAGTCTTGCTTTAAAGGCAATGCGTCTAGGGATTGCAATGGCATATGAAAGTCAAATTATAAATGAATATATCCAAGATATTCTATTTAATATCCCGAAACCCCATAATTTCAGAGTTAATTTGGGAGTATTAGATCCTAACTATATTAATATATTACCAAATGGACACGAACCATTCTTAGGTTTTGCGATGGTTCAATTAGCTCGTAAGGCAGAATGGCAGGAGAAAGCAAAATCAGTGGGAGCAAAAGGATTAAGAATTATCGCAAATATCGAAACCGGACAAGAAATGATCCAAAGATGGGAAATGGATGATGTTTTTTATGGATTTACCGGAAATTGGATCATGCAGGAAGCTGTATTGGCAAGTGGCTGTATTGATGTATTCGTTTGTGATATGAATTGTTCGATGCCTATAGATCCAATATATTCAGAAAAATACAAATTTAAATTAATTCCTGTTTCAGAATTAGTCTCATTTCAAGGGGTTAAAGAGAGATTGAATTATATCCCTAATAAAGCAGAAGAACAAGCTTCGAAATTATTACAAATGGGAATTGATAATTTTAAAGAACGCCATGGTATAATAAACCCTATTATTGGATTAGACATGAATGAAGCAATGGTTGGTTTTTCTACAGAGAGTATATTAGAAGCTTTAGGAGGAAAGATAGATCCATTATTAGATGCAATAAAAAATGGTACTATACGAGGTGTAGCAGGTTTGGTTTCTTGTACAACATTACGGGATTTTGGTCAAGATGTACATACAGTGAATATTGCAAAAGAATTAATTAAAAAAGATGTCTTAATACTTTCATTAGGTTGTGGTAATGGTGCTTTACAAGTCGCGGGATTATGTTCTCCAGAAGCGAAAAATTTAGCTGGACCAGGACTTAAAACTTTATGTGAAACACTTGGTGTTCCTCCTGTTTTAAGTTATGGAACGTGTACAGATACAGGACGATTGGCAGATTTAATTAGCGCAGTCTCTGATGCATTAGGGGGCGTTCCAATCCCAGATCTGCCTGTTATTGCAGCTGCTCCAGAATATATGGAACAAAAAGCAACTATTGATGCAATTTTTGCTTTAGCATTTGGACTTTATACATATGTTAATCCAATACCTACAGTTACAGGTGGTTCTGATCTGGTTAAATTGCTTACTGTTGATTGTAAGGATATAACTGGAGGTATACTTCATGTGGAAACAGATGCAAAATTAGCTGTTGAAGCGATGTTGGATCATATAGAAACTAATAGAAAAAAATTGGGAATTTAATTTTTTTTTTTTTGAACATGTTCACAGTTATGAATATAACATAATAAAGATGTTATAAAATTAAGAGTGTTATATGAGGTTTTATATAAATGAGTATAGCAAATAAAAGTAAATTTATTAAAAGGAAAATAATTGAAATTAATGAGGATCTCTGCACTGGATGTGGAAATTGTGTAGTTTCTTGTGCAGAGGGTGCACTGGAAATTATTGATGGAAAAGCTAAGGTAATAAATGATGTTTTTTGCGATGGTCTTGGAGCTTGTATAGGTGAGTGCCCTGAAGGAGCTTTAGAAATAATTGAAAGAGAAGCTCCAGAATTTGATGAAAAAGCAGTAGAAGAGCATCTTGAAAACCAAAATATTATTGAAAAAAAAACAGATTTATTTGCAAATGAACCGGGAAATATTCCCTGTGGGTGTCCTGGATCTCAAACAATGAGTTTTAATAAATGTAATGATGATCAAGAGCAGATAACAGAAGGAAATATAAGCTCTCAATTAAGGAATTGGCCAATACAATTACACTTAATAAACCCTACAGCCCCATACTTTGAAAACGTAGATGTTTTGATATCCGCAGATTGTGTTGCGTTTTCTTTAGGAGGATTTCACCCAGAATATCTTAAAGGAAAAGTGCTATCAATTGCTTGTCCAAAACTAGATCAAGCACAAGAAAGCTATATCAATAAAATAACATCTTTAATAGATGGTAGTAGTATAAATACTCTAACTGTTATGACCATGGAAGTAACATGTTGTTCAGGATTAGTTCACCTTGTGAAAGAGGGTCTATCTCGAGCAAAAAGGAAGGTACCTATCAAATCAATTAAGGTTAGTTTGCAAGGGGAGATATTGCACGAAACTTGGCTTTAATGGCCAAATAATTTTTTCAATAATATTAAAATACAAAAAAATAATTATTTTATCAACTTATTTTTAAGAAATTACTAAAATCAAGCTTAAAACAAGAAAAATGATTAAATTTTAGATATAAATTTTATTCTCATTTTTATATTATGGTTTATAATATTGAAATCGAGGATAATAACAAATCCAAAGAGAATTCGGTAAATACCTTCTCACTCATTGATATAAATTCTGTAAAAGATTCTCCAGATTGTGAAAGTTGTTGGAAAAATCCAGTTATTAAAAAAATAAGTGTATAGGTAGTTTTTTTAGGATCGATATTTGGGCGGATAGTTCCATCTTTTTGACCTATTTTAATTAATTCTGATAATTGTTTAAACATAAAAGTATCAAATTTACGGAATTCTTTATAACTAATACTCTTTCCTCTATTCCTTTTTACATAACCAATATAATTCATTAATTTGAAAATTTTTGGATTATTTTTGTAAAAATCATAATAGGCTAAACATACATGATATAATTTATTAAATCCTGTATCACCCTTAGTTAATGCTTTTTGACAATAGTTATAAAGTTTTTTAAATCCTTCTAAAGTAACAGCAAAATAGATATCTTCTTTACTTGGAAAATATTGATAGAGTGTTCTTTTTGTAAATTCAGACTCCTTAGCAATTTCATTCATGGTAACTTCATTATAATCTTTTTCTGAAAATAATTTTTCAGCTGCTAGAATCATCTCATTTTTTCTTACTTTTTTTTCTCGTTCTCTTCGTGTTAATTTTGACATTTTTCCTCAAAAAATATAATGATAGAAATGTTTATATACTTTGCGATACTCTTGTATACCATGAGTATACTTAATATAAAAAGGTGAAAGAAATATGAAAATTGTTGGTATTATCAGTAGTCCAAATAAATATGGGAATACAGCAACATTAGTAAGAACTGCTCTAAAAGCAGCTGAAGAAGAAGGATTGAAAACTGAAGAAATTTTCCTTGATGAATATAATATAAAATATTGTAGAGGATGTCTTAGTTGTATGTCAACAGGAAAATGTATAATCTCTGATGATGATTTTAAGAAATTATATAATATTATATTAAATGCAGATGGTGTAATTTTGGGATCTCCAAATTATGGATATTCGATGAATGCGATTATGAGAACATTTTTAGAAAGATATGGTCTTTTTGAATTTATGACCTCTAACTCCTTTGGAGGTAAATATGTTGCTGGGATTGCAGCTTCAGGAGGAAAAAAAGGAGTTATCAAAGTTGCAAAATCGACAATAAAAATGGTTAAATCAGCAATGTTTAAAAGAGGCTTTGTTTCAGGATATTTGGGTGTAGCAACAAGAGGAGAACATATCAAAAATAATAAGAAAATTTTAGATAAAGCAATGAAACTGGGATTAAAGATTGCTATGGATATCAAAGGAAAACAAAAATACAAATATCAAAATATTTCGGGAAGATTTATGAAAAAAATATTGATAAAGCCTATGTTCAAAAAAGTTATATTAAAAAATAAAGAGAGAAATATGAAAGCAATTTATGAAAACTTGAAAGAAAGAGGTTTAATTGAAGCATAAATTAGGAGCAAAAGTATGATGTTAATAAATAAATCTTTTTATCTATCTCAAAAATCGTTAAGATACATGACGATCTTTGGTTTTTTGTTTATTCTTGTTGCTACACCAATTATGATGTATTTCTATGAGATATCAAATTATCCAGTTAATTTTTTTGAAAGTCAATTGTCTTTTGATGGAAACATAATAAAAGCTCATTATGATTTAATGAATAAAAATGAAATAAATCTCTATAAACTCGCAAATATATTTGATTATTTTTTTATGATTTCTATGTGTGTTGTTCGTTTTTCTGTAAGTATAAGAATCAAAAGAAGATTCGGTAATGAATCCATGTTTAAAAAGATTGGCAATATTTTTATTATATTGGGCGTTTTAAGCACAATTTTCGATGGTTTAGAGAATATTTTTATTCTTTTAATGGCTAATGATCCAATAGCTTTTCCTAATTGGTATGCATTGATTCATTCTTGGTTTGCATTTTTAAAATATACATTAATGTTTGGAGTCATGGTTTGGATACCAATAGGATTGATATTTAGTTCAAGATATTTTAAAAATTAAGAATTTTTTAAATCTCCAACATAATTTTTTTTTTAATTATTTTTCTTAACATAACCGATAAAGCAGATTTGGATTTACCGAGTTTATTAGCTAAATTTTCTAATGATATTTTACGAGGAATCTCAAAAAAACCATCATTTAATGCAATATCTAATACTTGTAATTCATCAAAATTTAGTCTATTTTCTTCCTTCTCAAGAGTATAGGGAGAATTACCTATTTTTAATAAGATATACTCCATTTTTTTTTCTTCAAAAAGATTTAGTAAATGATTAATTCTATCTCTAGTAGAAACTAATCTCCAATATGCATAACCTTCTTTTACATTAATTGGAAAATCAACAAGTACACCGCATTTGATTACAGCATATAATAGATATGGATCTTTTGTTTTTATATTAAATTTTATAAAATTTTCATTTTTCTCTATAAGATTGAATTCATAAACCGAATCATGATTCTGAATAACTTCAATAATAGAATCTATATCATAATGGATAATATTAATTAGAGCATTGCCAATTGATCTTTCCAGATCATAAGGAAGAAAATTTAGAATTTCCATCCTAATATCTTTAAATTTTTTGAAAATTTCATAAATCCATATATTATCTGGAAATTTTATTTTTATTCTTGCAAGAGCAGGTTTTTTTGTATCCATCTTTTATGTCTAAATTAAAATGATTTTTAATATTTTATTTGTATTAATTATAAAAAAAAAGAGTTTTTGATAAAATTTGTCTAATGATGATTATTTATTAGGAATTTGTGGAAGTCCACGATCACAAGGTACAGAATATGCAATAAAATATGCTTTTAATTATTTAAAAGAGAAATATGATTATACATCGGATTTTTGGACTGTAAAAAATAAAGATATCAAGTTTTGTATTCATTGTGACTACTGTATAAGAGAAAAGAAAGGATGTATCCATAAGGATGATATGCAAGAATTATATTTAAAATTAGAGCAAGCAAAGGTTATCCTTATTGGAACTCCAGTATTTCAAGGAACAATCTCAGGTCAAATAAAAGTTATTATGGATAGATGCCGAGCAATTGTAGCAAAGAATCCCAAAATTTTTAAAAATAAAATTGGAATAGCATTAGCTGTTGGTGGAGATAGAAATGGTGGACAAGAAATTGCTATAAGAACAATCTTAGATTTCTATCAACAGAATCATATGATTTGCGTTTCTGGAGGCGCTTTTGGTGCTAATTTAGGAGCATGTTTATGGAGTAATGATGAGGGTAAGAAAGGTATCGAAAATGATAAAGAAGGATTAAGATCAATAAGGAAAGTACTTAAAAGAATGATAGAATTTGTATAGAATTATTCAAAAATTTAAGATTATATTTTAAAAAAAACTATTTATCTAAAAATAATTCTTTTGCTTTCTTTTCTCTCAATCCGGAGATCCCCCAAAGTTCTTTAAAATAATATTTTCCTTGATATATTACTACTGGAGTATTAACTACACAACTATCTTTATCACAGAATGTTTTTATAAAATTAATGTCTTGTACTAATTGATGGACAAATTCCTCATCCTCAAGATCCTTTTCTATATATTTTACACTATTTTTATTCATCCATTCTTTAAATTCAATACATCTTCCACAATCTTTTTTTGTGATTACTATCGGAATCTTCATTTCAGTCATAATACAAGTTTATTGTAAAAAGCTTAAAAATGTGTTTTTTTATAATTATAAAATAAAAAAAGAGTGAAGATAAATTATCTCACATAAAGTAATAAAAAGTTAAGATATAACTTTTTTTTATTTGAGATCGATCATTTTTCAATAAAGTTTTATGTAATTTTATATATTACTTAAATATCATCTAATGTTAGCAAAAAAAAATCAATGAAAATTGATTAACTATGAATTTAAAAACAAACAAAAATAAGTTTAAAACACATTTTATACTCCTAATTTTGACAATAATGGCTATCCCTCAAATACCTTCATATGCAGCAATTCCTGATGAAATCTCCTCTGAGCCTCCTAGAGATGAAGTATTTTGGATATCAGGATTCGAAACAAATTATGCTAATTTCAATCCTTTAGATTATAATAGGAATTCTTTAGCTTTTCTTATGTTCGAAACTCTTTTTGGATACAATGAAATAACCCAAACGTACATTCCTTGTATAGGCACTAATTTTATCTGGATGAATGGTGGTTCTGAACTACATGTAAAACTTAATCTTGAGGCAAAATGGTCAAATGGGATTTCAATTAATGCTACTGATGTTCTACAGAGTTATAAACTAGCTTCACGGCAACTTCAATGGAAGGATGTTCTCTCAGAATTAATAGAAAGCTATACTATAGAAAATGAAACAGGTGTTAGTTTTCAATTAGCATCAGGTTATAACTACTATAGGCCTGTATTAAAATTAATATCAACAGATATTGCTATTCTACCGTGGTATGGTGTCTATGAAGAAATTAATGCATCTTATGCCGATCCATTAGATGGATCTTTAGATTTATTTACTAATGATTGGCTTGATTCTGGCTTTGATCCAGATTGGAAAGTAATTTCTGGTCCATATGCTCCAGTTTATAGAGATATATTAAATACAACAACTATATACCAGAGAAGAGATGATTGGTGGGGTAATTCATCGACCTATCAACTCTATTCAGACCTACCTAATTGGAACGCCGCAGGTCATCCTAAATATATAGGCGATAGATATATTTCTTCTTATTTAGATAGAAAATCTGCTCTAATGTCAGGCGAAATAGATATGAATATTGGTCCTACTCCTGGCGTTTGGCATCTCTGGGAAGATCCTGAAAATATCTTTTCTACTCATATTCAAACGTATCATGGACATGACGCACCATATTTACCTGGTTTAGGCTCTACAATAAGTATAGGATTTAATCACGAAAGCACAACAGATCCAATTTTAGGTGAAAGTTGGTTTAGAGAAGCTTTAGCTTATACAATTAACTATACTAGAATCCCAACGACAGATTGGACAGTATGTTGGAAGAGAGCTATGCCTGGGTTCCTTGATGACCTTGCTCCTGCTCATACCAACTACTTTAATACAACGATATATGATACTTACTTTAAAACATATAATTTAACACGAGCTACTCAAATTATGGAAGATCATAACTGTACCTATAATATAGGTCTTGGTTATTGGGAATTTAATGGATGTTGGATTGATGGTGTACAATATATATCTGGACCTGTTGATGGCGGTGGATTAACTATGAAAACTCCTTCAACATGGGATGACACAACAATATTTACCTCATTTGTTTGTGACGATTTTACTGATTTTGGAATTCGAGTAGCTCTAGAACCCGTAGATGTAACGTATGATTTATCTAATTGGGCAGAAATTATTACAACAAGAGATTATGATCTAATATTGGATTGTGGTGGATTCCATAATAGCCTTGATCCAATAAGCATCTTTTCAGGATTCCAAGGAGTACTCCAATGGCGAAATAATATTACTGGATGGTATTATCCAGAGTTTAACGATTTATTTAATCAATTATATACAGCAAATGATACAGAATATGACCATCTTTTAGATGAGCTACAATTAATAGTAGCTCGAGAAATTCCTAAGATTCCGTGCTTTATTTTTCCCTATTATTGTGTTTTTAATGATTATTACTGGAAGGGCTTTATAAATGCTACTAATACTTATCAACAAATAACTCACTTAAACTTCAATTATTATATAATTCAACAAAGAGAGGTATTAAATTTAGTCTCTACTGGCGTAGGATTAGATAATATTGATCCTACCTGGACTGAAATTCCACATGATCAAACCATAGAACTTGGGAACCCATTCTATTATAATGTTAATGCTACAGATAATAACGGTGTTGTATCTTATATGATTGATGATATAACGAATTTTGCTATTAACTCTGCCACCGGAGAGATTACCAACAACACAATCTTAATAGAAACAACCTATAGCTTAAATACCACCGCCTATGATCCCATGGGTAATTATATCTATGAGATAATCTCAATAACAGTCAATATAGATAATACTGACCCTACATGGACTGAAATTCCACATGATCAAACCATAGAACTTGGGAATCCATTCTATTATGATGTTAATGCTACAGATAATATGGGTGTTGTTAATTATATGATTAATGATATAACGAATTTTGCTATTAACCCAACCACCGGAGAGATTACCAACAACACAATCTTATTAGCAACAACCTATAGCTTAAATATCACCGCCTATGATCCTTTAGGAAATTATATCGATGAGATAATCTCAATAACGGTCACTACAGATACTATTGACCCAGAGTGGGTGGATGAACCTACTGATCAAAAGGTAAAATATGGGCAGCCCTTCTCTTATGATGTAGATGCTACAGATAATAGCGGGTTTGTCTATTATATGATTGATGATTATGTACATTTTATGATTAATCCTTTGACAGGTTTAATCACCAATAATACCGTTTTAGCCGTAGGTACATATTCTTTAAGTATTACTGCATTTGATGATGCTGGTAATTCAATCGAGAAAACAATTAGCATTGAAGTCACTAAGAAACATGAGGTTCCTGGTTATGACTTAATGATTCTGATCATCGGAATGTTTACAACAATCCTCTCTATAGGACTATATAAACACAAAAAAATTATTAGTCATTAGATTATCTGGAACAAAATAGATATACTCTTTTTTTTTCTTTTTAAATAACACAATATGTAAATATAAATTTAAATTGATATAAAAATGAATAAATAAATTATAAAGAATAGATATAAT
>CAZBEU010000188.1:0-9928 GCA_964491005.1 uncultured archaeon
AAAATTACAAGTATTTATAAATAATTTGAAGGTTAATAAATTACTATTTTTAGAAACATTACTAATATATTAATTAAATTTTCTGTTTAAAACCCTGAATAATATTATTATAATTCACCTTAAAGCTTTGATCTTATAAAAATGAGTGCTGAAAATTTTAGTAAACAATTGATTTCAAGATTTGCAGAACTTGAGTGTGAAAGACAATTATTTTTAGACATTGCTCGTAAATTTCCTGAGAAATGGTATATTGATCAAAGAAAAATTGAACCGCCCAAACATATTCGGAAAAAAGTTGAATTATTAAAAAGATTAGGAAAAGAATATGAGGATATTGTCTATTCTTATTTGTTAAAACTAGAAGGCATACAATATAATGATAGTGGCCCAAGAATAGTTGAGGATACCAATCTTAATCCTTTTTTATTTAAACAATTATATGAAGAGAAGAAAAAAGCTCATAATATAGATTTTATATTACTTGAATTTCAATATGAAATACCTGAATCATTTTTTCACGACTTATTTCCTTTAAAAAACAAAAATGATACAATACCTGTAAGTTATGCCGAGCAAAGACCTGATATTATAGTTATAGGAAATTCTCTATGTAAAAACCAAGATTCAATCTTTGAATTAAAACCGAAAGGAATTATTAGAGAAGTTCCTAAAGAAGAATTAAATTACCGATATGGAATAAATATTATTGATATTAAAAATGTTAGAGAAGACCATATTGGAAAGAAACAATTTGTAGAGATTTTCTATTATCTTTATACCTTAAGTTATTATTTAGAGAAATATAATTTAGAGGAAAAATTCTTTATTAACATCGAATTCAATGGAATTTTTCCCAAATATGATAATAAAATTTTAAAAGATATTCATTATCTAAATGATATTATAGATTTAACAATTTTAATCCATTGGAAAGAATCACATCAACTTTTTGTGGATATTATTGAAAAGATTAAGAATTTATGGTTAAAATCTCCAGTTTTAATTGAGTCTATACCTGTTAATATTCAAACAAATTGTGGTTATTGTTTTTTTTTAGAGGATTGTAAAAAAACACTCGGATTTGATGGTATAAAAGAACCTAAAGATTGGTCATTAAAACTGTTACCGCACACATCTAATTCTATTTCCCAAAAATTAATAGAAATGAACTTTAATACGATTGCTGATGTTGCGAACAATATATATAAAATACCTATCAGTAGTACTCCAGAACCTATATATTCAGAAATACCCCTTCTAGAATTAAGAGCTAAATCTCTTTTATTGAATGAAGAAATTAATCCAAAATCAGGACATATTTATACTTATTCACTCCCTAAATTTTCATCTTTCTCAGTTATTTTTGCAATTGAAACTGACCCAGCTAATGAAAGAGTGTATACAGCAGGTTTTCTTGTTGAAATGACGACTTCACCAAATGCCCCCTTTAGCACAGTATTTGATAATTGGTGGTCTATTTGGAAAAAATCAATGATTAACAATACATCCCTTTCAGAAATTCAAAAAGAACTAAATAGATATCTCACAAGAGAAATATCAATAGAAGAAGTTAGTTGGTTTTTCAATCTTCTTAAAAAATTAAAAACAATTATTATACTTCTAAATGGTGAAGAAACAAAAAAAGGAAAAAAAAGAAAATCTACGTGTGTTTTATATAAAATTGCTGCTGTTAATGAAGATCATACGAATAAGTCTGAGGCAAAATTTACAAAAGAAGTAATAAAAAAACTTTATTATATCCTTGAGTTATGTAATACCGTGGAAAATTATGCGGTTGTTGATGGTTTAAAATCAGGAGATTATTATGGACCATCAACAGGATTTTTTTATTGGTCTAAGAGGCAATTGGATAATTTCCAAGAGATGTTGGAAAGGAATTTAGATGAAATAGTTAAAGATATTCCTATATTCCGAAAATATCTTAAAATTTTATTTTTATTTAATCCTTCTGACTCGGAGGTTACCAATCCATACCAACCAAAGAAATTATTTAATGTTCAAAAATTTTGTGAAACAATTTTAGGAGTCCCTCTTATTATTGGTTATACTTGGCATGAAATTGCATATAAACGATGGGGATTACGTTCTAATAAAAATTATTGGATTCCTCATTTCAATTATATGGATTTCAATAATTGGTATGAAATGTTATTGGAAGACGATCCAAATAAGGTTGAGGAACTTAAAATTGAAATTCGTAGACAAATTATGTATAAAATCAAAATAATTAATCAGCTTAGACTTAAATTTCAAACTGAAAGTAAACATGTAATTTCTAAACATGCCAATATTATTAGTAGAAATGTGATTAAAAGAACAATTTTGGGCTCTGATTTTCATCCTATCGCAAAAGTTTGGTATTTATTCTCAAGACTAACAGGTACTATAGATCAAATCGAAAAAACAGAAATTCGTACTACTTATCCCGAATTCAGTATAGGTAAAATGAATGCTGCTAAAGTCAGTAATTTAAAATTGCATAAAATAAATAATAAAACATACAAAACATTTGAATTAAGGGACTTATCCAGTAATATAAAAATTGATATTGGTGATCGATTACTATTAATCCCAGAGTCTAAAAGAGATATTAGCTCTAATAGGCGATTATTTCCTTGGATAATTATTATAGATGAAATATTATGGTCATCAAAAATTAATGGATATAGAGTAAAAACTACCCTTATTTCTGATAAGAATACAGGAAAAGATAAAATAAATGAACTTAAATCTACAAATATCAAGGATATAGATTGGTACTTATATCCTTTATCATTAGATGCCTGGTCAAGTAAATTATATAGCAATAATGGTTTATTAGAAAGAAATAATATCGGAAAATCATGGCTTGGCCATCTATTATCATATATATGGAATATTCAATCTAAAGACAAATTAAAATGGCCTGAGAACTGGGTTTTTTCTGGGCCTTCTGTCTATCTATACGCTCCACTCCAATTGAATAGAATTAAAGATAAAAATACAAAATCGGATAGTATAAATTTATTATCTAAAATTTATCCTAATCCAGATCCATCACAAAAAAAAGCTATTAATTTAGTATTAGAAAATATAATCTCTGCCATTCAGGGACCACCTGGAACGGGAAAATCTCAAACAATTACTGCCCTGATTGATGAATATTATGAAAGATGTTTATTAAATAAAAAACAGTCAGTACGGATATTGATAACTGCATTCTCTTATGCGGCTCTAAGAGTTATAATAGACAAAATTCAAAATGCTAAAGATAATTTTGGCAATCCCATAAGTATATCCAAGCTTCAAATGGTTTTTTTAAGATCAAAATACCAAAAACCTATCAAAAATAAAAATGATGAGAGAAAAGTTGATGATCTTGTACGTACTGGAAATTCATGGAAATTTAACGAGGAATCACGCATAGTCACAAATGCAAATCCTCTTGAAAACTCCTTGGAAGATAATTTTATTATGTTTGCAAATGCTCATCAATTATACTATTTACCCGAACGAGTTAAAGATAATTTTTATTTTGATTTAATATGTGTTGATGAAGCAAGTCAACTCCCTGTTGATTATTTTATATCAAGTTTACAATTTTTAAAAAATAAGAAATTTTTTATAAAAGAACCAGAAAAGACATTAAAAAGTAAAATTGAGTTAAAAAATAATGAAATT
Organism: uncultured archaeon; assembly: GCA_964491005.1. Lineage (GTDB taxonomy): Archaea > Asgardarchaeota > Lokiarchaeia > Sigyniarchaeales > SOKP01 > JAFGOA01. The sequence continues at coordinate 3,682 of CAZBEU010000188.1, forward strand.
CTTGGAGAACTAGAATTAGATTATAATGAGGATATTATTCCTACAAAAGTAATTATTGTGGGGGATTATAATCAATTACCTCCTGTTCAACCTGTGCCTCCTCCTAAAAACCTCAAAATAATATTAGAAAGTCTTTTTGCTTATTATGTTAAAAATCACAAAATTCCTAATGTACAACTCCAAATCAATTATAGATCGAATAGAGATATTGTGGAATATACATCCCAACTTGGTGTCTATAAGAATTTGAATGTAGATAAAAAAAATATTAACAAATTACTTTTAGGTGATTTAGAAAGAGTTAAAAAAGATTGGGTTAAACAAATGTTAGATCCAAAAAAAGCAGTTATCACTATAATACATAATAGAAACTATGAGATTGGAATAAGTACTCTAGAATCTAAAATTGTAGTAAATCTCCTTAAAGGTTATTTTTCGATGATTAATCCTAAAAATGAAGAAGAGGAAAGAATATTTTGGAAAGAGTATGTAGGAGTTGTGGCACCTCATAATGCTCAAGGAAGATTAATTATTCGGCAGATACACGATGAATTAACAAATAGTATTGAGCCTATTTCAAATCTTGAACATTCAGAGTTAATGTTCCTATTAAAAAATTCTATTTATTCAGTAGAAAAATTTCAAGGATCTGATAGAGAGCTTATCATTTCATCAATTGGCCTTTCAGATCGAGATCAAATCTCTGCTGAAAGTGAATTTATTTATGATCTTAATAGATTCAATGTTCTTACTTCAAGAGCAAAGTCTAAAATTATTTTAATAGCTAGTAAAAGATTTCTTAAATTTATTCCAAATAATAGAGAAATTATGAAAGAAGCAGCTCAAATAAGAAGATTTGCGTATGAGTATTGTAATAATTTTATAAATATTCAATTAAAAAATGAAAAAAATAAGAATGAAAAAGTACAATTAAGATATAAACATTAAACTAACTTTGAGAAATATCTATGACGAATATAAAATTCCTACATATTGCTGATATTCATCTTGGTAAAAGGCAATATAATCTTAAAGAAAGATATGATGATTATTTCCGTGCTTTTAAATCAATTTTAGAAAAATCAATTGAAAAAGAAGTGGATTTTATTTTAATTTCAGGAGATCTGTTTGATAATAGAAAAATAGGTCCTATTGTTTTAATTGATGTTTTTAATATCATTTCTAAATTTAAAGAAAGAACTAAAAATAAATTAAATCGAGATATTCCTCTAATCTGTATTGAGGGGAATCATGATAATCCTATTTATTCAACTCAATCTTGGATGACATTCCTCGCAGATCTGGAACTAATTATCCTTCTCTCTGGAAAATATGATAAAAATACAAAAAAAATAATTTTTGACCTATATAACAATAAAACTCGACGAGGAGGAAAAATAAAAATAAAAAATACAACTATATACGGTCTTCCATTCTTTGGTAGTTCTACTGCTCATGTTTTTACTCAAATCTATGATGCAATAGAACAAAATAATGAGCAATCAAATATTTTAATGATGCATTTTGGAATTCAAGGATATGATCCTATAAAATCAGGAATAGAATTATCTGAAAGCTTAAATAAATTAAGAGAAAAAATAGATTATCTCGCTTTAGGTCACTTTCATAAACAATATATACTTCCTAAAAAAGATCCTTGGATCTTTAATCCGGGAAGTTTAGAAATTAATGATATTAAAGAATTATTTGAAAATTATGAAAGGGGAGCTTTTATAGTAAAAATTTTGGGAAAAGAGATTTCTTATGAAAAATTAATTTGTGAAATAGGAGATAATAACAGTAATTTAATTTCTAATAGAAATTTTAAACTTCTTTCTCCAATAGATATTAGTAAAACAAAATCATTTAAGGAAACTATTGTCTCAATATTGGATTCATTGATAAAATATCTTCCTGAAAAAGATTCTAATTTATCAAAATCAAAAGATGATCTTAATTGTCCAATCGTTATTTTTTCAATAAATGGACAAATTCCTTATTCAAGACTGGAAGTAAATATAAATCAATTAAAAGGAGAAATTATGGATAAGTTTTCTATTCTTGATGTAAGAATTTTTTCAACATATCTTATATCAACTTTAGATGATATTATTATATCTGAAGAAAAAAAAACTATAGAAGAGATTGAAACTGATGTATTTAATGCAATTTTAAGTGAAAATCCTCTCTTTAAAGATATTGAAAGTGACACAATTGCATTAATGAAAAATATAAAATTTGGTCTAATTGAAAAATCTCCAAATTATTTTGAAATAAAAGAGTCTATAAAAGATTGGTTTATGTCGTATGTTGATAATTTCGACTTACCAAAAATTAATATTTTTACAAAGAGTAAAAAAATCAAGGAAGAATCATCAGAAGATAATAAAGAGGATGAGATAGAAGAGAATATTCAAGATGAATTCGATTTGGATGAATATATAGATGATATTGACAATTAAAGAGGAAAAACATAAAATGCTTATAACTAAAATTGAATTAAAGAATATTACAACTCATAAAAAAACGTTAATTGAATTTCAGAATGGACTGAATTTATTATTTGGAAATAATGGTACTGGTAAATCAACTGTTCTTAATATGATTGGATATGTACTATTTAATTATCTTCCAGGAAAGCAAGAGAGCTACGTTCGTCAAGCTAAACGTGGAGAAATAAAACATGGGATGATAAAAGTCTGGGTTGTTGGTTTAGATGATGAATTATATATAATAGAAAGAACATTAGGAAAATCTAATCCTAAAATTCAGATTAAATATGGATATACAGATTTAATTGTTCCCGGAGTAAATAATAAATTGGATTTAGAAGAATGGGTAAAAATTCAATTAAAATTAAATCCAGAAACTAATTTATCCGATCTTTTTAAAACATCTATTGGTGTACCTCAAGGAACGTTTACACAACCTTTTTTAGAAACGCCTCAAAACAGAAAGAATTTTTTTGATCCTATTCTAAAGGTTGATGTATATAGGAAAATCTGGAAGAATTTTTTAAATATTATTAAAGAAATAGATAATGATATAGTTGAAATAAAACTTAAAAAAGAAAAATTAGAAGGACGATTAGAACCTTTAGATGAGATAAAGAATGATAATGACCATTATATCCTAAAATTAAAAAACTCAGAAGGACAATTAACCAATATTAAAAAAGAATTGGATTTATTAGAAAAAAAAAACAAGGAATACCAAAAAATAGATGATGATTTAAAAGAAAAAAATATTCTGAAAGATCAAATATTAAATCAAAAAAATGAATTTTCTGAAAATTTGAAATCAATTAAAAATAAATTAGAAACAGCTCGAAAAGCTGGTGCTATTTGTGATAAAACTCTGAATGATTATGAAAAATATGAAGATTGTCTAAAAGAGGAACAAATATTAAAAAAATTAAATGACGAATTAATTGTTTTGAATAAAAATTATAATAAATTAAACCAAAAATTAATTCAGTTAAAAAGTAATAAAGAAGAAAATCTTAATGAAATTTCAGAAATAAAAAAACAAAAAAAATCCTTTTTAGAATTAGAAAAAAATTATGAATTATCACAACACATAAAAGGAGAATATGAGACTTTAATGGGAAAAAAAAAAGAAATTATTATCTATGAAAAAGATCTTGAAGATTTTAAAATAAAAAATGTTGAAATTACTAAAAAAATAGATGAAATTGAAAAGAAATATAATAATTACTCTGAATTAAAAAAAAAAAAAGAGATATTAGATGATAAGAAAGAATTAAAACATACATTAGAAATCAATATAAGTAAACTCGAAACTAGAATAAAACAACTTGAAGAGAATAAGATTCAATCCAATGGAGGTATTTGTCCAATATTAAACGAACAATGCCGTAATATAGGAAGTAAATCTTTTAATGAAATATTTCAAAAAGAATTAGATGTATTAAATAAGGAATTAAAACCCGAATTAAAAAAAATAAATGAAATTGATAAGGAATTAAAAGAATATGATATAATAAATGAAGAAATTAATAAATTGGATGAGCAAAAAGTACAATTGGATCTTCATAAAGAAACAAAACTAGAGATTGGAAAAAATATAAAACATCTTATTGATAAGACAAAAGAAAAGCAAGAAATAATAAGTAAATTAGATGATTATAAAAAAAAAATAGAGGAAATGGAATCAGATATCGAAAAATATAATGTTTATAAAGAAAAAATTTATGTTGATTTACCAAAAAGAGAAAAAAAAATAGAGGAATTGAACAATAAAATCATCCCATTACAAGAAGAATTAAAACCTCTTAAAAAAAGAATTGAAAATCTGGAAGAAAATCCTGAGAAATTAAAGTTTATTAATATAAGATTAAACTCATTGAAAGAAAATCATGATCTATATTTATCTAATAAGGATATTGCCAAAACTATGCAAGAACTAGAAAAAGAACAAAATATTATAGAGGAGAAATACAATAAATTGGAAAAAAAAAATCAAGGAATAATGAGTGAAATAGAAAAAATAAGTAAGACATATGATAGAACTGATAAAGATAATTTAGAAAAAAGATTTTTGAGTCTTAAAGAAGAGCAAGGAAAGATCTTAGAATCAATTAATGATTCAAAGGATAGATTAAAGGAGATTAACAAAAAATTAGAACAACTTAAGAACGTTGAAGATAATTTAAAAATTACTATGGATAAATTAAAGACATTAGATTTTATTAAAGATATTTCTGAAAAAATTCGCTCATATTATAAAATAGCAGGTCCAAAAATTGCAGAAACGTTATTAAAACATATTAATGCCGAAGCTACTAACCATTATAGGTCTATTATGGAAGATCATAATGTAATTTTAACATGGGAAGATAATTTTCTCATAAAAATAAAAACAAATCAAAATGAAAAAGAATTTACTCAATTATCAGGCGGAGAACAAATGATTGCGGCTTTAGCAGTACGATTAGCAATTCTAAATGTACTCTCTAACGCAGAATTTGCTTTCTTTGATGAACCAACAATGAACTTAGATCCAGAGAAAAGAGAGAATTTAGCTAAAATAATTCCAAGAATAAAAGGCTTTAGACAACTCTTTTTAATTACTCATGATGATACATTTGAGGAGAATGTTGATAATGTAATTAAATTCTCTAAAGATGATAATGAAATAACACAAGTAGAATGTTTCACAAAAAATTAGTATCTAAAGATCATCTTATACTTTTTTTGGAAATATGAATAAAAGTAATAATACAATAATCCTAGCAAACCACAAATTATTAATTTTATAATTCATTTTTTTCTTTATCTATATCTTAGCTTCAATATTGGTGTTCTGATATTTTTAAACTAATTACACTCCAAAGCAAAATTGAAATACCTCCTTTCTTATTTGATCAAGATAAGGCGGTCTCAGCAAGAATTATTTTAAGTGAAGATTATGAAGGCATCATAACAAGAGATTATGGTTTTATAATAGCTGTTGTTGATGTTCTTTCTGTTTCTAGAGGACAAATAATTCCTGGAAATGCAAACACATTTCATGAAGTACAATTTACAATTTTATCATTTCGACCTACAATATCTGAGGTTGTTGAAGGAGATGTTGTAGAAATAGTAGATTTTGGAGCTTTCATTCGTTTAGGTCCTTTAGACGGACTTGTGCACGTAAGTCAAATTACGGATGATTTTATTTCATATGAACAAGTTGGAAATAGATTTATTGGAAAAGAAACTGGTAAAATTTTAGAAGTAAATGATAGTGTAAGAGCAAAAGTTATCGCTGTATCACTAGGAGGAGGAAGAAGTGGAAAACTTGGTCTTTCTATGCGCAGTCCATTCCTAGGAAAAATTGATTGGATTGAAGAAGATATTGAAAAACTTTATTCTGATGAGAAATCAGAAGAAGAAAAAAAAAAGAAATCTGAGAAAGAATCATAGAGAATTAATTTAATAAGAGATAATATTCTTATTTTCAAATTAAAAATTTCTTCTTAATTATTTAATTTTATTAGCTTTATTTGAATTTTTACTTCTATAAACAGGAAATTAATCTTATTTTTCATTTTTTTAATGATTTTAGATGGATAGTTGAGATTATAATATATCTAATATAGCTGATATAATAGAAAGGCTTAAATATATCTGATTACTCTAAATATATAATAATAATAGAAAAAATTCATAAAAATAATAGAAAAAAAAAAATGGCAACTACATATCAAGAAAAAGATATATATTATTTGTATATATGGCGT
>CAZBEU010000189.1:0-7508 GCA_964491005.1 uncultured archaeon
ATGTCACATTATGATTGTATGTTTCAGAAAAAGCTGGAAAATCTCCAACAGTTGAATTGATAGTACTTCCTACTTTTGTAAATCTTGGTAATATTGAAGTGTCATTACAATCATGAACATATAGGTCTATACTAATATATACATCGGTCATTGAATAAATACCTCCATTTTTCATATCGAATAAAAGAGTAAGAGCAAAAATATCATCACCAGTATAAGGATTACCATCCAGACCGTTATAATGAGATGTACTAAAATTATGTAAATTTGGTCTTAAAGTAATTCCACTTATCACAAGTGTAAAGATATATCCCATTAAGACTAAACTTGTGAGAAGTCCCAATCCTTTGAATACTCTAAACATCTTAAATCTTCCAGTTCTAGGATCATCTGATTTATTTTTCATATGAATTTCAATAGCTTCAAAAAGATATCTAAGACCAGCCAAGGCGCTCCCAATTAACAATAACCATGCAATTAATTTAATACCTACTGTTACTTCTGCAAAGTCAGTAGTTATACTAAAATTACCTAATTCTACTCCAGGAGTGAATCCTCCAAAAAAATAGAAAAGATATAAACCAGAATATACTGTTGTAAGAAACATTAATAATCTATTATTTACCGTATCTTTAGGATATGCATGCCTTAGCATAGCAATTACAATACCTGCAATAGCAAATGGAAGTAAACCCCAAATAAATGCCATATTTAATTCTAGAAGACCATAATAATCAAGAGCAAATAATATAGCATATGGAATTCCTAAATAAAATATAGCAGCGATAATTCCATGAAAAATCATTTTACCAATTTGAATTTTCATAATAATCATTTTTTTTTATAGATTAATATAACAATAGGGAAGCTATATTAAAATGTATGTTAAAAGTATTATTAATAAATCATTATAAAAAACAAGATTATATAATATTAAGATTAATAAAATAAATCTATTATGTAATTTCATTAATCTAATGATTATATAACATTAAAAAATCTCTTTGCATTATCTATAGTCTTTCTACTTACTTCTTTTTGAGTTATATTATGTGAATATGCGATAGCTGCTATAGAATACTTTACATTTGTAGGAGTATTGAAAGGACCGCGTTTATAAGGATGCTGATAATAACTATCTGTTTCTGTGACTAAGTTATCCAAAGGTGTATCTTTTGTAACATTCCTCCATTGTGAAAAGCCATATGCAGAACTAGGAACAGATAGAGAAAAGCCTTGTTTAGGTAAAAGAGTACCGTATTCTTCCGGTCCAGAAAAACAATGAAATAATACTTTTTTAGAATCAATATTATAGTTCTTTAAGATCTTTAGTATTTCTTCTGTAGCACTATTAAAATTGTTAAAAATATGATTTGGATGTTCTCTATCTAGATCATTTTTGGAAGGATTTCTAATATGTAAAACATATGGTTTTTCATAATCTTGAGTTAATTCTAAAATCTTAATTAATTCTTCAATTTGTCTATTTCTTTCTTTTAAAGTTTTAGCATGATGAAAATCGAGTCCAATTTCTCCAATTGCTAAATATTTTTCTTGATTATTATCAATAAAATCAACCCAATTTTTCCATTGTTTTTGATAAAGCGTTATTTCAGTAAATGTAATAGTTTGAGGTGCCCAACCACAAGTAAAACCATAATTTTCTTCATGATTTTTCATAAATTTAAGAGTTAATTGAATTGTGTTCATATCAATAGTACTTGTTATAAGATATAAACCCCCGCTTTTAAAATATTCTTGAATTTGAATCTCATCAGGAGGTAAAATATCATTTTTTCGTGGGCGAGGAAATGGTAAATGACAATGAACATCAATAAAATTTAAATCTTGCTCTGGTTCAGGTATATAGTTTTTTTCAGACATCATTAGTTTGTATAAAATATTTTTTAACTAAAAAAATGAACTCTATGATATATTTTTTATTTTCATTAGTTATTAGATTATATAAATTTTATACTTAAATTGGATCTAATATTGTAAAAATGATATCTATTGTTTTGATTTGATTCTTACTTATAAAGATTTTTTTTTAGTTATATTTATTAATGCGAATTTTTATGATATGCTATGGGTATAAAAAATAGGGTAATAAATATTTATATTACGCCGAGGTGGTAGGTCATAAGTGTTTTCAAAAAATTTTATCTAGCAAAATTTAGTGGAAATATGAGGAAAATATTAAAGTTTGAGAGTTTCTCGTGTGAAGAGGTTCTTGATGAACTATTAGAAAATATTCCCCAAAATGATGATGGAATTATTGAAATATATAAAGTTGATTTTTTTACTGATAAAAAGGCATTAGTTAAGAAATATCTTGTTGTAAGTGAATTAAATTTAGAAGAAGAAGAATTGCAAACTGTTTTAATTTAGATTTAATCATATAACCTACATATTATTATATTAAATAAATTAACTCAACGCACTCTTTTTTAAAATCATTTCAAATTATTTAATATGGAGTCTATTGAATCTATTGAATCTGATATAGAAATACTTAATTCTCGATTAAGATTACTTAGTTGGTTATATGAAGAGATAAAAATATTTCACCCAGAATTACAAAATATTTTAAATCAGAAAGGACAAAATTTACCAATAAATCTATGATTAGATTTTTTCACGAAATTTAAAATCTCTTAATATTATCTTTATTAATAATTTATTTAGACCTAATATGTATTTTATAATAACTAATCTATAAAAGATAATAGATTTAAAAATAATGATTTAAATTAACTTATAAAATACATTAGAATTTTAAAATGTCAGATAAAGAAAAAATATCCTTATTCCAAAAAAAGTGTTTATTTGTCTCGATTTCATTTATTATTTCATTAATATTTATTGGATTAATAATCTTTTTAGCAACTCCGGGAACAAGTGGAATTCTTTTTGGATTAGAAATGCCTAAAGAATTTATATCTTATTTTATTAATATTTTACCAGGTCCATTATGGACAGATATCATATTTATTTATGGCTTACCTATTTGTATGTTTTATTTTGTATATTATGTCTCACCATATACAAATATTATGTTTATAAAAATACATAGCTTTTTTTATATTTTTAGAAAGAAACCATCATATGGAATTTTTCAACCCTCTACTAAAATATATGCTTCCAAATTAATATCTCGGCTAATTATAGCTTGTCTTTTATCATTTGTTATTGCATGGTCTTTAGTAGAGCTTGGGTTTACTGAGACATTCAGAAATACTTCGGATACAATACCTCCAGATGGTCTTTTGGCAGCAGAGGCAACATTTTTAGGTACTTTCTTTTTTCTTCCTTTTATATTCACATTGTTTCTAATTTTATGGAGTCTGGAGGATTCAGGAATAATTGCATTTAGAATTTTTCCAGAAAAAAGAAAAAATCTCGATATTAATGGTGTATACAAAATATTTAAAGGATTTATCCAATATGCTATAGGGTTTTCTATAATAATAGCATATTATAATCTTACTCAAGGGGCCTTACATGATGCATCTCCAGGACAAGGAGCCTTCTTAATTCCTCTTATCCTATTCTTCTTGCCTTTTATCTTGTGTGGGTTTTTAGCAATACCAATATTCTTATATGAAAAATATATTGATAAAATGATGGGACGTATTCATCCATTTCTAAAGAAACATGGTTATAATAAAATCAATATACCTGATTTTAAGAATTTAGAGATAAATTGATGAAAAAAATCAAATTTTTTTTTTTATTCCATATTTATTTTAACAATTATACTAATTTATCAATAATTAATAAAAATAGATTGTAAAAAAATGTTTAATAACGATAAAATTTCCCTATTCAGCAAAAAATTCTCTTATGCTTTTATCTGTTTAATTGTAGCAATCTCGCTATTTGGAGTTCTTTTTGTAATAAGTCTTATAAGATATTTGAATTCATCTACTGGGACATCTCAAGCTTTTCTTTTTGATTTAATAGTAATATTACCAGGTCCGATTTGGACAGATATTATCCTAATTTTTATACTTCCAATAATATTTTATCTATTACTTAAATATATTTTGCCTTATAGTACATTATTTTATGTTAAAATCCATAAAATGATTTATATTTTTAGAGAGAAACCTGAATATGGAATTACTATTCAAGATAATAATCTCTATATTTCAAAAATTATGTATCGATTATTAATAGCAAGTTTCTTGACAATAGCATTATCATCAATAATCGTTCAAACAAGCACAATACAATTATTTAGAACTGTTAATGATAATATATCCAATTTAAGCCCAAGTCTCAGAGATTTATTGTCAATAGATGCCTCATATATTGCATCACTTTTCATTGTACCCTTAGTTATTATTATACTAATTCCATTATGGATGTTGGAGGACTCTGGGTTATTAGCATATCGTAAATTTTCTGACAAAAGGAAAAATCCTGAAATTATTGGTGTTTTTAAACAATTTAAAGGTTTTATTGGATATTTTGTTGGTATCTTAACATTGGTTGGTTATGTAATAATTGTTATTAAAATAATAAATCTAATATCATTGGGATTTAGGATTGAAATTCCTGCCATTATTCTTTTATTACTTCCATTTATTCTTTCTGGGATTTTAACAATTCCTTTATATCTATATGAAAAAACATATAATAAAAATGTGGATAAAGTTAGGAATTATATCCAAAAAAAAGGATATGAAGAAATCATAATTCCAGAATTCAATGATATCAAAAAAAATAATAAAATAAAATAGAATAGAATAAAACGAAAAAGATTTTTATTCTTCTGCTTTAGCAGCAGCTTCAGCTGCTTTTAATAATTTTTTTAATTCTTTTTCTAATACTTTAATTTCTTTGTCAACAGCTCCAATTCTTGACTTCTTTTCGTTATCAATTTCTTTTAATTTATCTTTTAATGCTGAGGCTTTGTCTTTTTTCAATTTTTCTAATTCTTTTGTTAAATTTTTTACAATTTCTTTAAATTGCTTTTCTTTAGTAGTCCATTCTTCTGCTTTTTGAATGGCTTCATCCAAATTTTTTTGTTCAGCACCCAAAGTATCTTTGGTAGTTTTAATTTTTGAGTCAAAATCCGCTTCGATTTCTCTCTCTGCAGAAGCTTCTTTTTTTGTGATTTCTTCTTCAATTTTTGTTATATCATCTTGTTTATCACTAATTTTACTCCTAATTTCCTCTTCTGACATTTTATTTAATACCTTTTAATTTAGTTTTATAATATTATTTGATCATATTAGTATAAATATTATTAAATTGTTTTTATAATTTTTAATTATTCCTTTTTCTATGATTACAACGAAAAGATTAATATTTTTTAACAATTCTTATTAGAAACGACTATTTGGCTAATATTTTTATGATATAATGATCATATTTTAAAATAGCGCGAAAAAAAAGTATTTATTATAAGTCAAAAAACAGCTATTATTTGTTTGATATTTAAACTAATAGATATGGAATTAGCTGGGTATGTTAAACCGATAAAGAACTTAATTTCTTTATTTATATTAAGCTTTTTGATCATCAATGTAAATAAGTAGAAATCCTTTTTTTTACTATAAATACTTAATTCAGATGGATTTAGTGTTTTTTAAATTTTATTTACCTTCATTCATAAAATATTGAGAAAAATTCATAACGTATAATAATCATTGAAATAATACAAGTAATAATATTAAAGATTTTTATTATATGATAGTTTTAAGTATTATATCTTAAATAAAATATAAATTATAAAATAACATAATCTCAATAATTTGTTCCATCATGGATAAAACCGAAATTTCATATTTTTTCATCCCGAAAAGTATTGCCATTATTGGAGCTAGTTCAAAAGATGGAAAGGTAGGTAATACTGTTATTAAAAATATTATCAACTCTCAATATAAGGGAAAAATCTATCCAATAAATCCTAATGATAATGAAATACTAGGTATAAAAGCATATAAAAATATACTAGATGTTCCTGAAGATATAGATATTGCAATCTTTGTAATTCCTAGTAAATTAGTCGTTCCTGTAGTAGAGGAGTGTGGAAAAAAAGGTGTTAAAGGTATTATTATTATAACTGCAGGATTTAAAGAAGTTGGAGGGGAAGGAGTTGAAAGAGAAGAAAAAATCATTAAATTAGCTAAACAATATCACATGAGAATTGTAGGTCCAAATTGTCTTGGCTTTATATGTAGATCCTATAATGGTTCATTTGCCCATGGAACCCCTAAAAAAGGTGAAATTGCTATGATTTCTCAATCTGGGGCAATGTTAACCGGAATGTTAGATTATTCTTTGGGACAGAGTTATGGTTTTTCATGTAATATTAGTTTAGGAAATAAAGCAGACTTAGGAGCTGTAGAATTTATCGAGTATTTAGCAGAAGATGATAATACAAAAGTTATTATATGTTATTTAGAAAGTATTAATGACGGTTCTAGATTTTTGGAAGTAGTCCCTAAAGCAGCAAAAAAGAAACCCATTATTATATTAAAATCAGGAATTAGTGAAGCAGGAGCTAGAGCCGCATCCAGTCATACTGGATCTCTAACAGGATCAGATACAGCTTATGATTTAGCGTTTGAAAAATCTGGAGTTATTCGAGCAAAAACTATTCAAGATTTATTTGATTATGCTGAAATCTTTTTATATCAACCAATTCCAAAAAGAAATTCCTTTGCAATTATTACAAATGCGGGAGGACCAGGAATTGTTGCCACAGATGCTTTTTCAAATGAGAATCTTAAATTATCAGAGTTTTCAGATAGTATTTTACACACATTAAGAAATAATTTGCCTCCAGAAGCGGCAATATTTAATCCCGTGGATATAGTAGGAGATGCTCCTCCAGAGCGATATGTGTTTGCTCTGAAGACTATCTTTGGAATAAATGATAATAATTCTGAAAAACATAAAGATAAAGATGAAATAACAACAGAAGGGGCATTAATTATATTAACTCCTCAAGCTCAGACTGATCCTAACCGGGCGGCAAAATTAATTGAAGAAACGATTTCAAAATATTTAAAGGATAAAACTATGGTATGTTCATTTATAGGAGATATTTCTATTAATGAAGGAAGACAATTTCTTAAAAAAAATCATATACCATGTTATCAATTTCCAGATAATGCTGCTCACTCTTTAAAAACTATGATAAAACATGGAAGATATTTAGAACAATCGAAAATACCATCAGATATAAAGCATTTTAATGTAAAGCGAGAAAGAGTAAAAAGAATAATTAAAAAAGTAAGAAATGATAAAAGAAGTGTTTTGCTGAGCTATGAAACAGTGAAAATTTTTGAATGTTATGGAATTAAATCTCCAAAAACAAAATTAGTTAGAACCCCAAGACAGGCTATGGAAATACAACCTAAAATTGGACATGCGGTAATGAAAGTTGTAAGTCCCCAAATTATTCATAAAAGTGATGTAGGGGGTATTGCGCTCAATATCTCAACACCAGAAGAAGCCTCTAAAGCATATATTCATATAGTCAATAGTTG
>CAZBEU010000190.1:0-1790 GCA_964491005.1 uncultured archaeon
TTAACATAATTGATTTATTAAATTAAATTTACATGATATGAAAAGAACATGGAATCAAATATAATTAAAGAAAATGATTTTATTTTTTTGGTATTGGATGATAAAAGAAGATGGCTAATCCAAGTAAAAGAGGGGGAGGAATTTCATACACACAAAGGTATTATTTCACATAATGATTTAATTGGTAAAGCCTTTGGAACATGTATTTTTTCTAAACCCCATGAATCTCAAGGATATAAGTTCTATATTCTCAAACCATATCCTTCAGACTTTATTTTACATATGGCTAGGAAAACTCAGATTATTTATCCAAAAGATGCAGGAATTATTTTATTACATACGGGAATTGGCCCGGGATGTAAGGTTATTGAAGCAGGATGTGGATCAGGAGCTTTAACCTGTATATTAGGAAATTATGTGAGACCAAATGGTCACATATTTTCATATGATATTAGAGAGAAATCTTTAAAGCAAACTACAAAAAATATACAAAAGGCCAATTTAAATGACTATGTCTCAATAAATTATGGAAATATTTTAGAGGATGATTTAAATCACAAAAATATTGATGCTATCGTCTTAGATATGCCAACTCCTTGGTTAGCAATAGAAAAAGTAAAAAAATATTTGAAATTAAGTGGATCAATTGTATCTTTTTCTCCAACTATTGAACAAGTAAAAAAAACTACATTTGAAATGGAAAAAAACGATTTTTTTGAGATCATCTCTGTAGAATTATTGATAAGAGAGATGCAAATAAAAGAAAATGCTACTAGACCAAACACAAGAATGATTGGACATTCTGGGTATCTAACATTTGGTAGAAAAATTGAAAATAAAAAAAATCCTTATAGAAGTATAAAACCAACAAAAAAGGAATTTATTAACTTAGATGGAATGCCTTTACGAGATATTGATGATAATGAAAAATAGATTAAAATTAAGACATTTATTTTATAAACAAAATAAAATTACATAGATTTTACTTTTCCTGCTGTTGAAAATTGCTTTTTGACTTTAAATCGTTCAGTTTTAAAAAAATGATTCTTAGATTCTGCTTGAATTTCTAAATATTTTTTTAATAATTCAATTATATAATTCTTGGTAGGTTTATCACTCATTATTTTTTCAGGATCGGTTAAATATGGTAAAATCTCTTTATTCTTTGCATTTTCAGGCAAACCTAAGTTCTTTAATGGAATGTGAACAGAACTTAAAAACCATCCTTTACCTTGTGCTTCATGTCCCATTACTTTTAGAATATTAGAATCTTCCTTACGGATCTTTATATCAACAAGGTCCTTTTTTTTTCCGATACGAATAGTTATTGTTATATATTCAGGAATATTGCTTTTTTTATTGTTATGGATTTTTTTCAAAAATTCTTTGTATTTTTCACTCATTATTTCTTCATTTTTAAAATTTATTTCTTATATCATTTCAATATTTTAAAATTATTCTCTCTAATTATTGTTTATGATCTTAGTGTATCGTTTATAATATCTTAAAATTTTATTTTAAAATTAATAATAATCCTTCTTCTTTTGTTGTTTAATATTTTTTTAATTAAAATAGACATTATTTTCTATGTTTCAAAATAAAAAAAATAACACTTCAAAAATAAAAAGTATTAAATTAGATAGTTATATATTTCATACATAGGTTACTAATTTTTTCAAAATTAATCTAAATAACCCAAATCTCTATAAACTAAAGAAAATTATAATTTTTAATAAATTAATATGTTTATTACCATATGAAATAAAAAAGAAAGAAAAATTCAAATCCAA
>CAZBEU010000191.1:0-3620 GCA_964491005.1 uncultured archaeon
GTCTTACATAGGATTCCAGAAGAAGAATATCAAAAACAAGATCTTATAAAAAATCTCTATTTAGATATTTGGGATGGAACAAAATTAGAATCAGTAAAAACACAGAAAATATCACTTACTTCAAATCCAAATGTTATATCAAGAGATTCTGTAATGAACACACAATATCAAATTGATATTAATGAATTAAAATCATTAGTTGAAGTTGATTATGAAATTATCCCAAATTCATATATTTATATTGAATTAGAGTATCATTCAGATAAAAGAGAATATTCTCTTTCAGCAACACCATTTAATTACAAATATATATATCCAAAATTAGAATATCAGATTACAATTGATATCAATAATGGAGAAAGAGTATATAAATCTAGTGATGAAAATTTTAATAACATTGTTGAAAGAATTGAAAATAACGTTATTTACTTTAGAAATAATAATATTTCCGATATCCATTATATTTCCCCTAATACGCCTATTAAAGTCATTTATATTAATAAACTAAATCCAGGTCTTCTTGATCAAAAACATTTCTTTATGGTTATTAATCCTTGGACAAATGTATTTGATACTGTAACTCATAATGTAGTCTCAGACGTTAGTGATGCCCAGAGTGAAGAATCTACTGCTGGAAATATTTTTGGAAATAACTACAGAGAGACTTACAGAAAAATATCAGGTAGTTCTGTAATAACTCCATTCCAATATGAATTATCTATAGATGATACCTATAATCTCTATCTTAGTTATAGATTAAATCAAAGAGATTATTATGAAGAAAAATTTACAATTGACTATGCAGAAAAACCATATAGATTTGATTATATCACAGGAGGACTTGAAAATTATCTTTCTGAATTATCAATCAATGGATTTACAACAATTAACGTTTTCTATTATAATAGTTATGGAAATTTAGAATTTTTAGATGAAAATTATTACCACATAGATACTCAAAATCATTTTATTGAATTAATTCCCGATTATTATACTGAAAATGGAATAACTTTTGATAGGAATATCATAACCTCTCCTAATGAAATAACTGATTTTTATGTATCATTCATTCCTGATACTCATGATAAAGAATTTGATAGCTATAAATTCTCTTATAATCCAAATGGAGATATGAAGGAGTCTATAAATCTAGAATCATGGAGTGTATTACAGAAAGATCACTTGAGTGTTATACCAAATCTTGATAGCTCCTATTATATGAATGAAGAAGAAAGTGATTTTGGAACGTTTGTTTGTCATGCATCCCAAGTTATCTCCTATTTAGAGGATAAGGATGTATTGAGATTTGATGTATCCAAAGAATTAGCTACATATTCAAATGGAGATATTTTGAAAAATATAAGAAACGGAAATTATCTTTCATTATATTTAGATGCTGATATTAAGAATTATGAATGTTTAGAAAGAATTGAAATTACGTTATTAAATCATAATGAAAATAAATTGAGCGACTCTATTTCACAACAAAATATTACTCTAGATCAACTTAAACTTAGCGATTATAGATTGAAAATTGATTTACCATCAAGGAGTAATAATGATCTTTCATATATCTATATTAAACCTATCTTCAAAAATAACGATGAATATTCTGATAATAATTCTTTAGGTGTCTCTCAATTCCAATTTGTTCAATGGGATGAACAAATGGCTTATTATAATGAAAATGGACAAAAATGTTTGAATATTACCTTGGATAATAAATTAATGACCGATCCTGAAGGATTAGAGATCGCTTATCTTTTCAATAATAAATTAGAATATCTGAAAATTCCTGATGGTAGAGAAATTACTTCTAGTACTTATCAACCCTTTTACAGTAATTTTGAAGATGATATTTTAATTATTCCAAATCAATATATTAATCCAGAAGATCCTAATGAAATCTTAAGTTTCAAAGATGGTCAATCCATTGTATTAAAATATAACTCTCCTGTTGAGAAATCTATTGGAATTGCGATTGGAAAAATATATTTTATTGAGAAACCTAATGGATATAGTTCTTTACTACCATTAGCAGAATTTATTATGATAAATACAGATGATATAAATGATTATTCTCAATTTACAGAACCTTATTCATACCAAGTCCCATTAGAATTAACTCCTTTTGATACAGAATTCACAAATACATTTAAAGAGTTTAAATGTGAAATAGATCTTTCAAAATTAATCGAATTTGCTCCTAATGGTAAAATTAATTTCTCTAATATAGTATTTTCTGTACCCTATCCAACACATGAACTTACAATCGATCAAATTGTACTCGAGAGAATTTATAAAGAACCAACTATAAAAAGTCAGACCATATTTGAAAGAGCATGGCAATTTACTGAATTTGCGCAATTTATTTCAAATTCATCAGATCCTTCTGGTGATCAATATGAATTAGAATTTGAAAAGGAACCGTTATTCTCTAGAGATGATAATAATTGGTTAAATTTTCTCACGATTTATGATGAGGATTATAATTATTATAGTGCTGGTATTGAGGGTGTTAAAAATCAACTTCTATGGGATAATAGTTCTAGTACATTCTCATGGAATTCTGAGTTTGAAATATTCCAAGAATATTGGGGTGGACAAGCAGAATTACCTATGATGGTTGCTCCTAACACAAAAATCTTTTTTGTGTATTCTACAGAAGATTCCTGGAAGAGCCCAATAGATCTTGAATATGAAAACATTGATTTTACTTCCTTAGAAGTAAATCACAATGATGAACAAATTCTTAAACCCAGATATTCTACTTGGTTTGATGAAATTGTAGAAAATGAATTTTATGACTATGAATTAACTCAATTTTATGCTGATAGTTTTGTTGTATATGGAGATAAAGCAGAATATACTCATACATTTGATATAGAAAATTCATTTTCAGAATTTATTAATATTGGAGTCTTCAAAATAGTTGGTTTAGATCCAAAAATGAAAGAAGTTATAATAAAAGATGATTCTAATTATAAAATAAACTTTGATGCTTACAACAAACAAATAACTATAAGAGATCTTAATAATTCTGACGGGTTATTAAATAGGTTTAGTTTAATCACTGTTATTTTAAAATATTCATATGGCCCAATATCCTCTCATTCCCAAATAACAATAAATCCTAGATTTAAAGATTCTAGTCTTGATAATCCAGAAGAATCCTTTAATGATTATTACTCAATTTCATTTAAATTTTCAGAAAAATCTGGTAGAAGAATAGTATCTCTAAAATCTGAGCAAATTGATGAAGAATTTCAATCAATTGATTATTCAAGAAATCCTTTGCTATCAACTCAAAATAAATTGAATTTGTATAACTCTGAATTATATCTTAATTTTAAGAAATTTTATGATGATTCTAATGTAGTATATAAATGCGATTTGAATATGGATCAAATTCCAGATTATAAACAATTAATTGATGTTGATAAGGATGGACATTATGATATTATAAGATATGGAACCGAAGATGAGGAAGATAGCACAAATATTATCTGGCACACAGTAATTCAGGATTTTATTTCTCAAGAATCACAAGTACAAAGAAGTATGGGAAAGGTACAAAGTACTAAATGGTTTGATATTGATGATGGATTATTTTCATTCCC
>CAZBEU010000192.1:0-1859 GCA_964491005.1 uncultured archaeon
AATTTTTGCTTTTATAGAAAAACGAGTTAGAAACGAAAGGCAATTTCTTATATCTTTTATAAACTTCAATTTAAATCATACTCCCATTTCTTTAATGCACGTTCTAATAATTTAAGAACATTAGTCCCAACCGTTTTTCCAAATTTAGTTGCAGATCCAGACCATTCAATTGAGTGACCTTTATTTGTAAATCCTACAACTATTGTATCTGTTGATGTTCCGGTTGCTATTAATCCTTGGCTTGTTTTTATATTAGAGAGATTAATAAAATATGTTTTAATTTCAGTAATTATAATGAATAAATTAACTAAGGCATGTTCAGAGAGTTTACTATCCACTAATAATATAATATTAATCGTTCCAGGAGAAAATTCAGTAATTTTATCTTTTTGATTTTCAATATTACTAAAAAGTGGAATATTAGCATTAGTTAATCCAGCCGTAATAATTAATGTATAATTAATATTGTCTAAATTATCATTAAGAAACACAGCATTTTTCATTTTTACCGCTGTAAACAATCCAATTGTTGAATCTGATAAATTATACTCTTTTTTAATAGGTTTTATTTCTTTTAAAAGATTTTTTTTATTGAAAAACAACGGTATTTCATGATTAATTATATATTTTGTTCTTATACGACCCCCATTAACAGCAGCATTACTTAGGCATTCTAACTCATACTCTGATTTAATGACGATATTTTTTCCGTCATTAACAATAATAATATTTTCAATATTTGTCATATTCTCTAGCATCTATATCCACATCTTACTTTACAAAAAAATAATAATCCAGATAATTATGAATAAAAATAGCAAAAATAAGGTAAATATAAAGACGGTCAATTTATATATTTTATAAGCAACGGTTATATCATGTGGCTGTAATGAACGGATTGGAATTCCTAGCTTATAATTATCAATTTTCTCAAGTTGAACATTTAATAATCCAGCCATTGTTGACATTGTCCACCCAGCATTAATACTTTCTGTATTATATTTATCATTTCTGATTATTTTCAATGCGTTTTTTTTATCTTTTTTCAATATTACCCCTGCTAATAAAATAAACATGATAATAATCCTTGTAGGAACATAATTAGCAATATCATCCATTCTTGCTGAAAACCAACCAATATCTCTATGTTCCTGATCTTTATAGCCCACAATACTATCTGCAGTATTAATAATCCTATAAAGATAAGCAAAAGTAATACCGAATAATAACCATAGAAAAGATTGATGAAGATAGGTAAATATAATTAAACCTAAATTTGTTCCAATAAAATAGAACCATAGAACACTTGTAATACCATCAGTGATACTTTCAGCTATACATTCTACAGTTGCAGATATAATTAATGAGCTGTTAAGGTCTTTACAATTTCTCCTCACAATAAAAGATAGGTGATATTTTGCTTTTTCTATATCATTATTTAATAAAGCGATTTTAATTGGTTTTGTTGCTACTCCTAATGATTTCAAAGCAAATGACCATTTTAAAATAAATCCCATAACCAGAGAAATGATAATAATAAGTAATAGATCTTGGATTTCACCTAATAATAAAAAAATCATTGATTTATATATTATAGCTTGAAAAAGAAGGATTGGAATACAAAAAAGAAAGATTACGGAGACGAGCAATATTATCCCAATCAATTTATTCAATTTTGACTTTTTTAATCTAAGTCTGGTTTTCAATAAATTGATAGATAAACCAATTATATTAACAGGATGGTACTTTGATTTATAATCTCCAATAATTAAATCTAATCCTAATGCAAATATTAGTGTTAAAATAGTAATTAATATGTAATTTTGATAGTAAAATTCACAAATCAAAGAAATCACTCA
>CAZBEU010000193.1:0-2611 GCA_964491005.1 uncultured archaeon
TTTCATAACAATAATATTCTTGATTATTTTCTGGTTTAAATTTGAATATCACAGTTCCAAGGTTTATATAATCCCGAGTTAAGTATAATTTATTTGATATTTTATTTTTGGGAAAAGCATCTAATCGAATATATTTTAAACCTTGATTTCTAGCATAATTTTCACAATATTCTAATAATTTGGAACCGTAGCCATTCCCCTGTTGTGTTGGATCTATAATCATCGCATGAATTACAATAGAACTCTCGATCTCTCCCTCCCATGGAATAATGTTCCATTCTATTGATTGTTCTTGATTTAAACTTACAGAACCAATAATTTTATCATAATATGTCAATACAAAGAGCTCTTTTTTTCTTATAGTATTTTTTACAAATTCTATATTTGGATAACCATCCCTCCAAGGCCCCCATTGTAATATATTATTTTTCAATAAATCATTTTTGGTTCTATTATAGAGAGATAGAATAATTTCTAAATCTTTTTTCTTAGCTAAGCGAAATTCTAACATTGAAAGGTAAAAATAATTATTTTATTGGCATTTAAATCTTTTTTATGTTAGTTATTGTTTACTAAAAAATTTTTGTTAGTTAAGAATTATTTCTAAAAACAATACTACGAGTAAATCGTATTATTTTTAAGTACTTATTCATTTTTAAAATAATTTCAACTCTCATTAATTATTTACTTCAAAGAAAGTGTGTTTTAAATACTATTTTAAAAGAGATGTAAATTCTCATATCTATTGGAAAATTGGACATTAGTCAAAATTCACTTAATTACTTTTATTTACTGCTAGATTTTAGAAATTAAATATTTATATAATATGAGGGTTTGAAAAGAAATATGAAATATATACTCAAAACAGATAATTTGAAGAAATTTTACATCCAAGGTAAGATAATAGTCCATGCTTTAAGGGGGATAAATCTAAATATAGAAGAGGGAGAGTTTATCTCAATACTTGGTCCCTCTGGCTCTGGTAAATCTACATTATTAAACTTGTTTGGATTGTTAGATATCCCAACTGAAGGTGAAATCATTGTAAATGGGATAAATATTTCTAAATTGAGCAACAATAAAAGGGCAGAATTGAGAAGGAAAATTGGATTTGTTTTTCAATTTTTTAACTTAATTCCTCGATTATCAGCATATAAAAATATAGAATTAGCATTAATTATAAAAAATATTTCAAGATCAGAACGGAAAAAAAGAGTATCATCAATATTAGAGGAAATGGGATTAGGAGATCGTATGAATCATAAACCTAATGAACTTAGTGGAGGTCAAAAGCAACGAGTTGCAATTGCTCGTGCATTAGCTCAAGATCCAACTTATTTATTAATGGATGAGCCTACTGGAAATGTTGACACTAAAACTCGAGATATTATAATGTCTTATATAAAGAGACTAAATAAAGAAAAAGGTATCACAGTTATTATGATAACTCACGATTCAGAAATTGCAAAATTAACAGATCGGATTGAATATTTAATTGATGGAAAGTTGATAAATAATCCTCAAATAAGAAAAAAACAAGGAATTTTATAAAAATTAAGAGAAGTGAAATAAATGAAATTGATAAACAATTTTAGATACGCAGGAAAATCCCTGGTGACACACAAATTAAGAAGTTTTTTGACAATATTAGGAGTTTTAATCGGTATTGCTGCAATAACCAGTCTTTCCTCCCTTAGTAATGGATTTGAAACTACCGTAAAATCACAATTTGAAGAGGGTTTTAGCACAAAAACACTAGTTGTACATAAGGATATAAGATTATTTGAAGAAAATGATCCTTCTTTTCAACTTTATTACAACAATATAACAGCATTTCAAGACATAGAACATGTAATATTAGTAGTACCTATAATTCAAATATATTGCTATGCCATTTTTAATAATTCAGATGATGAAATAGTGCCTATTTTTGGTGTTGATTTTAGTAATTTTGGTGTTCTTTATCCAAATCGGTTTATTGTTGAAAATGGAATTATTCCATCAGAAACGAATAGTACTCAATTTGTCATAGGAGATTATATAACTAATGTTGTAAATATTGGAGAATCTATAAATATAACTTCTATTTATGGAAATCAAACATATAAAGGGACTGTAGCTGGAAGTCTTAAGAATTTAGGCGGTATATTTATCGGAATTGGACCTAGTGATGAAGGAATATATCTACAAATTGAAAAAATGAAGGAAATATTTGATATAGAAATTGTCAGCTACTTTATTCTTATGCTAGATGACAATAATGAATCTATCATCAATAGTGTCTCTTCTGAAATAGATGATATGTTCAATTCTCAAGTTCAAATAATATCTCCAATAATTTATATTGAAGCAATTGAAGCAACATTCAGTTCTATTGAGTCCTTTTTAGGAACAATAGCTACAATTTCACTAATTGTAGGTGGAATTGGAATTATGAATACAATGTTTATTTCCCTAATACAGCGTAAAAGAGAAATAGGAATTTTAAAAGCTTTAGGGATGAAAAATGAATCTTTGATAATGGTTTTCCTATCTGAATCCATTATAATTGGATTGGTAGGATCTCTGGTAGGAATTGGTATGGGATGGATTTTTGCGAATGTTTTTAGTG
>CAZBEU010000194.1:0-2539 GCA_964491005.1 uncultured archaeon
TAGATAGATATAATTAAATATTATGCATAGATATTCTAGTCCTATTTTCTTCAATTATATTATCTTTAAATTCATTGATATCTTAAAGACTAATAACAATTCTATCACTACTAAAAAAAGAGTAAAGTGTAAAAATGACTCGTTTTGGTGAGGTTTATATAGGAAAGAAAAAGTATAGGGTATGGAAGGATCCTGTGTTAGATTCTCGTAGAGTTGGATTAAAAGGGCGTTTTTTTCAGCTTAAATTAGAACAAAAGAAGATTATAGATATTGATAATATCAAAGGATTAGATGAAAAAATTGACCTACAAGCCTTGTTTTTATGGCATAATAAAATTAAAGAGATAAAAGGATTAGATAATTTGCATAATTTAATCTTTTTATATTTATGGGAAAATCAGATAGACGAAATAAAAGGTCTTGATAAATTACAAAACTTAAAATTGTTATCAATTAGTAATAATAATATCACTGAAATTAAAGGATTAGATAATTTGACAAATCTTATGTACTTATACTTAAATAAAAACTCAATATCTGAAATTAAAGGTTTAGATAAATTGATTAATTTAAAATATTTAAATCTAAGTAAAAATAAAATTGAGAATTTAAAGGGTCTTGAAAATCTTACAAACTTAAACAGCATAGTTCTTAAAAAAAATCCTATTGAATCTTGGTTACAAGATACTTTTGGAAAGATTAAATTTCATGATGCTACTATCTTCGGAAAATCAATGAAAGCTCAAGAATTAGTAAAGTACTGCCAAGGGCAATAATTTTTATGAATATTAATATTATGATAGTTAAAGTTAAAACTATAAAATTCGTTCTTGGTATAATTTATTTCATTATTTTTTTTTTCTGATATATATCACATCTATAATAAATTGATATATGAATCACCATGAAACAGATGTTTTATAATCTTATCACTATCAACAGAAAAAAAAACATAAAAGTAGCCACAGAAATTTAAAAAGTAAGAAAATACCACATATATTTGCAATTTCATATAAAAGATCGCTTGTTTGGTTTATTCCAATTTCTAATTCAGGATAATTTAAAAGAGGTATTAAAGCAATAATAAACAAGATTAGATAAATAGTTATTAGCGCTAAAAAATATAATAATATTCGGAATCTATATATATCTTTTTTATCAAATTCAAATAAATCGAGAGACATTAATTCCTCTATATAATTCAAATTATTAAAAATTTATAGATATGACCGATTTTATATGATTTTATTAATATCTTCTTTTGAGATTTTATAAGCAATAAAAATAAGTAATTATTATCTTCCACCCAAGGTTCAATTTTTTCTTCTTATTCAAAAATAATAGGATCTGAATCCATTTCACACGAAAAAACCGCAGAAATCTATTTTCAGATAATTTACCAAATTTTTTTACTACGTTCGAGTTTTTTCTTCATATTTTTAAGATTTTGTTTTTGTTTTTTTTCCGAGAATTTCGATCCTTTTCTTATATCTATTTTTGAACCCTTTCTGTTTGAGTGGTGGTGATCGTGCTCTTTTTTATTTTCTTTAATATGATCGACTTTTTTTTCATATTTTTTACTCATAAATGATAAGATCTTTTTGTAATATAAAAATTTTATAATAATAATTATAAATTAAATGATGAAAAACATATTATTATAAAGAAAATGACACTCATATTTTTACCTACATTTATTGTATATTTTTTTATCAAAGCTTTTGTTTTGAGCAATCTTTCTTCTTCTAATTTTTTTATTTTTAGATAACTATTGGCAATAGCTTCTAAAATAAATCTTCCTTCCTTTCTTATTTTATATAATCCTCTTTGTTCTTTTTTTATAAGATTTTTACTTATCAAAATGCTAAGATGATTCCCTAAAGCACTTTTTTTGAGTTTTGTTAATTGCTCCAGTTCTTTAAATTGTGCTGATTCGGTAACTAATAATGCCAATATTCTTATTCTTTGAGGATGATCCACTATTCTTAGTAGTGATATTAATTCATCTAATGAATCTAAAATAAAATGCTTCATATCTTCATCATTGTTGAAAGATTGTTCTATCATAGGTAATTCTCTTCTTAAAGATTTTTTACTGAAAATATGAATAAGTGAATTATATTATCTCTTATTCATGAATTCATGAATTTTAATCATTAATCATTAATGAAAAACAGAATTTAAGAAATTCGAAAATAGATACTTTATACTGAAAAATATCTTTCATTTATTAAATTTAAGGGGTATTAGTTAAGATTACTACAATTATAACCACTTTTTTTTCATATCTATTTATTTAATTATAATTAGTTAATAAAATGAAACAAAATCTCAATTATTCTAATATAAAAAGGAATCAGAAAAGATCTTCTGAATTATATGAATAATTATTATTTGAATATAGCTTAAATTTTTTAAAGATAGTTTGAAAACTACACCTCAAACCTTTATATTTAAATAGAATTCTACCATATAAAATCTATGCTTTAGAGATAAAAAAAGCATTATAATGGATGGTATAATAAAAAATGCCAAATAA
>CAZBEU010000195.1:0-4127 GCA_964491005.1 uncultured archaeon
TATAAATAAAAACAAAGATGATGATCAAGATTCTTTTAGTGACAATATTATTGGCAATGATGAAAAAATTATAGAGGAAAGTAATAGTGAAATAGATAATATTAATAATGATGAATTCTCAGAAAATGAAAATTTTAATAGAAAATTCTCAGAAGAAAATAACAATGAAATCGATGATCTTGAGAAAAACAATCAAGAACAATTTGAAGAAAAAGAAAATAAGGGACAATCTGAAGAAGAGATTCATGATATTTATAGAAACCTAGTAGAAGGGGCTCTTTATGCTTCGGGAAAATCTCTATCCATTGAAGAAATTTCTACAAAATTAAATCTTTCAAAAATTGAGATAGAAGACTTGCTTAATGAACTTCTTGAAATTTATCATAATAGATCGAGTGCTATCACCATAATTAAATTAGGAGATAAATATCAAATGCAAATAAAGACTGAATATGCTGAAAAAATCTCTCAATTTGCTCAAGGAGGTGCTATCTCTGAAAAATATTTAAGAACTCTTACAATTATTGCATTGAAACAACCAATTTTAAAATCTCTTGTGATAAAAATAAGAGGAACTGGAGCATATGAACACATTAAATTTCTTGAAGAAAATGGATTTATTATTTCTAGTAAAAAAGGAAGATCTGCTGAACTAACCACAACTGATAAATATGCAGATATGTTTGGCCTTCCTAAAGATAAACAAGAAATGAAAAAAGTTATGATTGAACAATTAGGAATTGAACAAAAATCAAATTAGTTTATATTATTTAAAATTATATCAAAATCTTCGATAATTTCTTTATTCTTTTCATCCAATTTGAGTGAAACTTCTTCTGATTTGTCTAATATCATGAGTTCTTTAATTCTAATTGTATTTACAATGCTTTCTTTAAGATCATTTAAAACAGTTATTTGATTATTACTTGTAAATAAATAAACTTTTTCAATTTCTTGATTTAAAGGTATTTGAAGTTTAGATTTATATGTTCTAAGGGATTTAATAATTTTCATACATAAATCTCCATTTTTAGCTGAATCTTCTGGAATATCCTTATATCGTGAAGGCCATTTCTCAAGGTGGATTGATTTTAGCTTAATAAATTGATTGTATATAATAGAGTAGATTTCTTCAGAAATAAATGGCATAAAAATACTAAATATTTTTAATATTTTATATAATAAATTAAGAGCATTTTTTAGCGCGTTGATTCTGATTTTTTCATCATCCAGATGAAATTTGTATTTAATTGCTTCAATATAATTATCACATATATCATTCCAAAAGAAAGATCTTAATTCCATAAATGCTTCATGCCAATTATATTCATCAAAAAAACCTGTAATTTTATCTAAAACAACATTAAATTCAGAGAAGATATAATTATCAATTTGAGAAAAAGATTCTTTATTGATATTGATATCATCAATCTTTGCTTTATCCATATTAATCTTTAAGAATCTATAGGCGTTCCATATTTTAGTTAAGAATCTCTGTGCTCCTATTAATTGCTCAAACCGCCTTCTATATTTTTTATCGAATTTATCTTTTGGTAATTTTTTTTTCTCTTCTTTTATTTTTTTCTCAGAAATGGGTTGTTTTGTGTGAATATCTATCCATGTATACTCAAAAGGATAATCATCACCTAAAGATCCCATAGCCGCCCATTGTCTTATTGCATCTGCTCCAAAATCAGGTAATACTTCATCAGGAGAAACAATATTTCCAAAACTTTTTGACATTTTTCTGGAATCTGGTCCAGCAACCATTCCATTTATCATAATTTCACTAAAAGGAGCTTTTCCTGTCAATTTCTTACATCGAAATAAAGTATAAAAAAGCCAAGTTCTTATTATTTCATAACCTTGAGGCCGATGAACATTTGCATTGGTATATGTTTTATTAAAAAAATCATCATCTTCTAACCATTTTCCAATAGCTAAGGGGGTTATACTTGAATCTATCCAGCAATCACATACATCTTTTTCTCCTTCGATTTTTTTACTTTTACATTTTGGGCATTGGTTAATTGGTGGTTTTAGTTTTACTGGATCTAAAGGTAAATCTTTCTCATTTGGAATTATAATTTCACCACAATCTAAACAATACCAAAAAGGAATTGGTGTTCCAAATATTCGTTGTCTTGAGATTACCCAATTCCAATCCAGTCCTTCTGCCCAATCAATGAGTCGTTGTTTATGTTTTTCTGGATACCATTTCATTATTTCTCCAGCTTTTATAATTTCATCAGTAAACTCTTTTAGTTTTATAAACCACTGATATACTGGTAGATATTCTATTGGTTTTCGACAGGATGATCGTTCTGAATGAACAATAATACTATGTTCATGCTCCTCTATTTTTTCTAATAAACCTCGTTCATCAAGATCTTTTACTATCTGAATTCTTGCCTCATTGATTGTCAATCCTTGATATTTTGAGTTTTGATTCATATGACCATCCTCAGTAAAGATTTGGATTTCTTCTAAATCATATTCAAATTTCCATTTTATATCTGTCTCATCTCCATATGTACAACAATATACAATTCCAGTGCCAAAATGCATATCCACATTTTTATCGACTCTTATTCTAACTGTTCGCTCAGTAAATGGGATCTTAACCTCTGCAGCAGATAAATGAGAATATCTCTCGTCATTTGGGTGAATAAAGACACCTACACAAGCTTCTACATATTCAGGACGAGTCGTGGCGATTGTGATATATTCATCTTCACTACCTACAATAGGTAATTTAAGATACCATAAATTTCCTTTTTCTATTTCATATCCCACTTCTGCTTTTGCAACTGAGGTTTCACAATTAACACAAAAATGTGTTGGAAATTTCTCTCTATATAACCAATCTTTTTTATAATAATCTAAAAGGGATTTTTGTACTTTATATTTATATTTTTCATCCATAGTTCTATAGGTGTAATTCCAATCTGTAGAATAACCTAAAGAATCAAATTGTTTCCTCATATTTGCAATATTATCCTCCACCCATTCAATACATTTGCTTAAAAATAGGTCTCGTTGGTCCTTTGATATTCCATAATTCTTTTGTACAGCAAGTTCTACAGGAAGTCCGTGACAATCAAATCCCTGTGGAAAATACACATTTTCACCTTTCATCTTATGATAACGTGCAACAAAATCAATCCAAGAATGATTTAATACATGTCCAAGATGCAATGTTCCACTTACAAAAGGAGGAGGTGTATCCATTGTAAATATTTTTCCTTCTTTCTTATCATCGAAAGAATATATATCATTATCTTTCCAATATTTTATCCATTTCTTTTGAACTTCATTGAATTTAAATCGTTTTGGAAATGTTATCTCTTGAGTCATATCTTTTCAAAATTCTAATCTATCTTTTATTTAGTTAAAAAAGAATATTACTAAATAATTAATTAGTCTAATTAAAAATCATTTTTTAGTATATTGATTCTAATTTTATTTAATAATTTTAAATAAGATTAGCTAAATTGTATGAGTTTTAATAACATAATCATTATAAGGAGGGTTATTTTGAAAAAAATTAGAATATTGGACCCCCTTTTATACTATCTTTACATCTTAAACAATCTGGATTTTTACAACGGGTTATTTCTGGATTTATTTTGATTATTTCTAATATTTTTTTTATAAATATCCTTATATGAAATATTTTCCATAGACTATTTCCCATTTGGATATTTATTTCTATTGATTTTGTATATGAACTAAAATTATTAAATCCCTCTGAACATCCTCCGACATTTACTGGAATAGGATTACAATTAGAATCATTTGCCCATCTTATAAATAGATTTCGTCCTGAAAGAAATTCAGCATAATGTATAATTGTTGCTACAGTTAAATCAACACCCATAAGAATCATATAACCATTATCTTTATATAATTGTGATAAAGGTGCATAAACATTTTTTGGTGTTTGATCTTTAATATATTTCTCTGCTTTTTTGCCAATAGCCGAAAAAGAATTAAGAGGATGATTTCCTCTTTTTCTATTTGGAAAAGATAAAAGAAATTTTGGAATTGTTCCCATGGAATCATGAATTTCATTTGAACGGGATGTGAAATATCTCCCAATACCTTTAAAATTATTATTTAAATAA
>CAZBEU010000196.1:0-4147 GCA_964491005.1 uncultured archaeon
TTAAGTCCTTCAGATTCAATCTTTTCTGTTAAATCTTCTTTTATTTCACTATAAGGTTGAAGAGCTAAAAAAAAACTTCGAATTCGTTTTTTTTTAAAACTAATTTTAGGTTCTGTCATTTTATTTTCTAACACCCTTAAAGTAAATAGAAAAAATAATGTATATGAATTAAATTTTAAAATTTATTTTTTTATTTTATTTACAATCTTTTCTCTGACAATACCTTCTATTTCCTCATTTATAATCTTTTTATTTCTTAGAATAGATAATCCTTCTTGAATCCTCTTTTCTAAGTTAGGATCTTTTAATATATTCATAGACGAAACACTGAATTCAAAATTAGATCTAAAAGCTACATCATCTTCTGCTTTGTCATTGATATTTTTTTTTAAATTAATAAATACTTCTGAGATATCTTCAAATTCACAGTTAAAACCAATATTAATGTATCCTGGAAGAATAATTTTCATCTTTTCTTCCATCATTGATTCATCTTCAATAAACATAACATATAATGGCATATATATCCATTGTATTGGTTTTGCAAATAAATTAGCTTTGTTATCATCAAGAGACCAATTTTGTAGATCTTTAATTTCATATGAACAATTTTGAATTTTATTTTGTATTATATTTTTAATATTAGTGAATTCATCTTCAATTTGAACTTTTAATTTTTGGATATTATTGATTTTTTCTTCTTTTTCTTTTTGAAAAAGAGATATTTGATTATCACGTTCGTTTAATTCTTTATTTAAGTCATTTTCATAATTAGTCAAACGTTCTTGCGCTTTATTATTGATATCTATTTCTTGTTGTATTATCTCATTAACTTTTTCATTAATATTCATAAGATTCTCTGTGAATTTATTATTCTCGACTTCTAAAAACCTAAAATGTCTTTCTATATTTTGAATTAATTCTGAAAATGGGTTTCTTTTTAAAACATCACTACTACAATAAAATCGATTCCTTTTTACAATCTCCTCCAAAATTCTCTCTAAAGTCATGAATTGAGTAGAAATATTCTCTGCTAATTTTTTTTTTTCTTCTATCTTCCATTGACCCACTTTGTCTTTTTCTAACTCCAATTTCTTTTTGATTTGATCCTCATCAATAGTTGTTGAGGCTTTTTTAAGTTGAGAATCATATCGAAGATTGATATCTTTTTCTTGAACATTATAGTCAAGAATCCATTTATCAATTTCATTGCTAATAAGGGCAATTAAAGTCTCCCATCTATGAGCATTTCCTTTTAGTGTTGTAATTATATTTCTATAATTTTCTGCCAGATCAAGGGCAGACTCTGTTGTAAGATTTGTATCTAAAGGAACAAAACCTTTTATAGGCTTATAATCCAAATGGGGAAGTAATTTTAATAATGATGATAAAAATTCCGGATTTGTTAGCGCTTCAAGAGTTAGAATTTGGTATTCAGATTCCTCTCCTACTCCAACTTCTTTAGCATCTTTATCTTTATAGGTTAAAATATCTTTGATAGTATCTAATAGTTCTGTTTTCGATTTATTCTCTATATTTCTCAAGACATGCCCTATCAATGGCTTTCTTGGGGCATTTGTTATTTTTCCCTTTTTTGAAAAAAACTTCAATCCATCTAAAATGATATGTGTTGAATCTAAACCTTGAATTGATAAAAATGGCCAAAGTAATCTTGAAAAAGATAATATCTTTTCATTACTTCTTAATTCTTTAGATAGAAGGTAAAATGCTAAAATTAATTCATCATTTTCTTCGAGAATTGGATAATTTTTATTTTTATCTAAAAATAATGGTAATATATATTGATTTCCATGAATTGACATTTATATCCCTTTTGTTTTTAATAATTATATAGTATAAATTTTTTCTTTAAATCTTTTTACATATATTTTTTATTCCTTAATAAAAAAAGCTTACAATATTAAAAATAAGATATCCTTTGAACTTCCGTTCCTTAAAGAAAATTGATTTCTGCTCTAATTATGATAAAAAAAATGAAAATAAGAGTTTATCTTATCAGCTATTATTTTAATGCTTCAAAACTATTTGCGATAACTATCAATAATAATGATAATAAGATTAATAATGGGGGTACAATTGAACCCGCATGAGTCCAATTTATTACATCAAATGCGCCTTTGGCTATTCTACCAATATAATATAATAAAAATCCAATAGCATTTATTGCATAAGATCTTCTTAGCACTCCATACGTTTTTAGAGCTAAATATATAAATATAAATGGTACAATAGCTACTAAAAGTGGTTGAAACACAAAATTGAATATAAAACGCCATACTGGATATTGCCATCCACCTATTGTTATATAAACTGGATCAATCGATGGTGAATATTTATCAATAACATCAGGATCAATTAAAGTACTATCAGGAAGGAAAAATACCAGTATACCTAATAAAATTGGGACCGCCATTAAAGTAATCCTCATTAGATATTTAAATTCCTTTTTATGAACATTTATATAATTTTTAAATGTACTGCCATTTAATTTTGGTTTCTTTTTATCAACTTCTGCGTCTGGTGGAAAAAGTAATATACCTAAAACACCCATTAAACAAGTTGTTCCCATCCAAGTAGAAAAAGTTGCTAATCTATAATTAAGCATTAATAATCCTACAATTTCATCATTTGGAATTGTACCTTCTAATTCGGGGACGTAGAAATCATATATCAGAAAAAATAATCTTGAACCTGCTAATGCTACAAATAATACCGAAAAATATATCCAATAAGCTTTTTTGGATATTCTAAATCTCATTATTAAAAAATAGGCAAAAATTAGAAAATAATAACCAATAATTACCATATATAATCCAAGTTCTAATGAATCATAAAAATCAAAAAACTGAAATTCATCTTGAAAGATGTGAGAAAGCATAAGAATCAACCAATATTATATCTACTAAATCTTTATAATAATGTAATCTTTTAATGTTATTTATATTTTTATTATTCTTTTTAAAAAAAAATTCTTAATACTAAATACTTTTAAAAAAATAAAAGTGTTTGCATCAAATAAAAAGATGATTACATAATCAGTTAATTAATATCTATCACATTAATAGAATCTTGTATACAAAAAAATCATATATTATCATTTATTTTCATATATGAAAAAAAGAAAAAAATTTTATTATGAAAATCGAGGATAATATAGAAACATTTAACTCTCTTCTGAAAAGACAAGGATTTATTTGGGGCCCTAGTCCTGAGATCTACGGGGGTTTAGCAGGATTCTACTCATATGGTCCAGCAGGAATGGCTCTTAAAAATAATATCCTATCTTTATTTAGAAAAGAACTAAGAGCTTTAGGATTTGGAGAAGTGGAATGTCCGACAGTTATGCCAGAAATTGTATGGGAAGCATCAGGTCATTTAGAACGATTTATAGATCCTGTAATAAAATGTAGAAAATGTGAATCAATTTTCAGAGCAGATAAATTTTTAAAAGAAAAATTACCGAATACTCTGATTGATGGATTGTCTTTTGAAGAAATGGAATATTTAATAAAATCTAATTCGATAAAGTGTCCTGAATGTGATTTAGAATTTGAGAATATTGAAGATTATAATTTAATGCTAAAAACAAAAGTAGGATCTGGTAATACTGCATATCTTAGACCAGAAACAGCGACAACTACATATTTATTATTTAATAGATTGGATCAAGTATTGCGAAGACAATATCCTTTAAAAGTTTTCCAATTTGGAAAAGCGTTTAGAAATGAGATCTCTCCAAGACAAGGAGTCTTACGTATGAGATCTTTTGATCAATTTGAATTACAATTCTTTATCAGTAAAGAACAAGAATTTAATTTTGAAGAATTTGATAGTGTCAAACATACAAAACTTCCTTTACTAGATTGGAAATTACAAAATAAAAATATTGACATTCCAAATCAAAGAGATTTAGAAAATGCTATTAACGAAAAAATCTTAAAAAAACCTGCTTATGCATATTGTTTATATTTATCATATTATTTAGTCTCTAAACTTGGTTATCCTAAAGAAGTTCTTAGGTATCGACAACATAGTCCTAATGAGAGAGCTCATTATGCAGATGATGCTTGGGATTTAGAAATATATACACAACAATTTGGATGGGTTGAAATTTGTGGTATTCATG
>CAZBEU010000197.1:0-1981 GCA_964491005.1 uncultured archaeon
CCCATTAATGAAGGTTTTTATCCGGATAATTTGAAAATTACAAACAATTTACTTACCCAAGTTTATAGTTCTCACCGATATCAATCATTAAAACCAGGGTTTGCATCAATTTCATTAAAAAACAATAAAGTTGTATCCTTCTTTTCAGGAGTTGGTGATGAACATATTTCTGTAGAGAATCATGTAGTAGCTCTTTTACTTAGGCGTGATGAGAAACCTCAAAAATATCGAGAAATTTTAAAGAAAATTGCCGCTTCTATTTTAGATAGAATTGAAAGTGGTGGATTTAGAGACGTACTTCCCGGTCTTTATGATGAATTAGCAAAAGTATAATATATTATCTTTTTAAATATATATTCTTCTCTTTATTAAACTAGGTTTTTTGAAATATACTAAAAAGAATTAAAATAATTTATGAATCTTATATTTAGCTTATCTAATTGACCTTTTTAACAATTAGTTTTCCATTTTCATTTTCTTCGATCAATTGATGACTCTTAAGAGTATCTACAAATTTCTTAACCATTACTATGGGTGAACCCAGAGAATTTTTTAAATCTTCAATTGATAATCCACGACCTCCCACATCTTTAATAATAAGGAATGCTTTAAATTGAGGTTCGCCTTCCATTAAACTGGTTAATTTTTCATATTGTGATAGTTTATCAACATTTTCATCTTTAAATTTCTTTAGTTCAATTGAGTTTTCCTCTAATTCTCTTATTTTTTCATCCTTTTCTCTATTTTGGTCGTGTAATGATTCTATTTTACTTATAAAATCTTCAGATTTTTCTTTAATTTCTTTAAACCTAGTTGCAAAATCTTTCGCTTCAGAAGACTTCTCTGTTGAAATTAATTTACTATCCAGTAATACTGATTCTAATTCATTAATTTTGGATTTTAGATCATCAATCTCTTCTTGAGATTTTTCTCTTATTGCTTTGAATTCATTTTGATAATCTGTCTTAAGTTTTTCGGAGAAGGTTTTGAGTTCTACTATTTTTGCTTCATATTCTTTTACTTTTCCATCTTTTGTTATCATATCAGCTTTTAATTGTCCTATCGTCTCAAATGAATCAGAATATTTTTCCTCTAAAGGTTTTATTTGTTTTTTTATAAGCTCTAATTCTTTATCTGTTTGAGCTTTTGCTCCTTTTAAATATTCTATTTCCATATCTTTTTCCTTAAGTTGAGCTCGTTGAGCACCAATTAATTCTTTTAACTCTACAATATCAGGAGGTATATCCATATCGGATGTAATTTTCTCTTTATATACCTCTATAATTTGCTCTTGTTCGCTGATAACTTTTTTTTGTCTATTTGTAAGTTCTGTTAGTCTATCTACCTTAGCTTCAAGTCTAGATAATTTTTGTTCAGAATTCTCAATACCATCAATCATATCTTTTAAGTCTTTAGCCATTAAGCTTCAACTCTAAATAATTATATTACTTGTTTTTATTTTAATATGTGATAAGTAAATATTAATAGTCTAATTATGAGATAATTATCTTAAATAATTAACGATTTAATAATTTATTATAATATTTAGTGAATATAACTTTGTATAAAAGGTGTTGATTCTTTTTTGCCAGTTATTTTTATTGGGAAATATTAAATATTTTTATATTATTAGAATATAAAAAAAGTTCAAATGATCATTGTATTTTAGAAGCAATTAGGTTTTTCAAAAATAAAGAAAAAATGCATATCTATATGGGAAATAAAAAAATACAATTTATTGATTTGGATTCACTAAATCCAAAAAATGTTGTGGTAAAATTATCAGCAATTTTAAAGAGGTATCTCATTGGAGAAAAAATCAATATTTATCAAGAAATAAAGAATATTGATTTAAAGCTTCCGATTTATGAAAAATTTAAATCTAATTTTTCTAGAAGTGTAATCAATTGGATTTTGAATAACATTAATTATGGTCAAATCACCTCTTATTCAGAAATCGGTAAGAAATTAAACTCAAAAG
>CAZBEU010000198.1:0-7104 GCA_964491005.1 uncultured archaeon
GAGCAACAATATTTCCGCCAATTGCATCGTCTGAAGAAAACATACCCATCATTTTTGTAGCAACTTGATTAGTTAATAATATTGCTGCATTATATGTTTCAGCAATTCTTGATAAGCCATGAATCATATTATTCATTACACTTTGTCTTTTAGCGAGCATTCCAATTCCTACATATTCAACCCTCAATAGTGCCATTAAGCTATCAACAATTATGAGTCTTACATTTCTAGTTTTACATAATTTTTCAGCTTGCAAAATCAATTGATCTTGATGGTCAGAGCTATATATTCTGGCATGATGGATCTTTGACAAGACGTCCTTAGGATTTAAAGCAAATTGTTTAGCTATACGTTCTATCTTGTTCTTTGAAAATGTATTTTCAGTATCAATAAATGCCGTTGATGCTCCAAATATTATTATGTCCTTTCTAAATTTTAATCATAAAAATAATACATCTTTTAACACAGACCTATTTATTGATAAGACACAAAGAGTAATTTCCCATCTTTATGGTATCCTCTATCGTATAAACTTTCTTTATAACAAAAAAATATTACCAATTTTTTGTTTTGATGGGAAAATATCATCATTAAAAAGAAAAATAACAAAGAATTAACTTAATGATTTTTATTTCGCAGAAAAGTAATATAATTATGCTATTAAAAATAATAATAAACTTTTAGCTCGAAAAATTGCTTTATCTAAAGAATATTTATGGTTAAATGTGATTAAGGAATCAAAATTATTATTGAACGCTTTAGGAGTACCGATTATCGATTCACCTAGTTCAGCAGAGTCTCAATGTGCAGACTTAGTAAAGAATAGTATTGCAGACTATTTTAAATCGCAGGAATTTGATTCAGTACTGTTTGGGTATCCAAGATTAATTCAGAATTTATCCAAATCCCTGAAAAGAAAAGAAAATGGAAAATGGACATATCTAAAAATAGATCCTCTCTCTATTAATCTTAAAAAAACTCTTAAATTGTTAGATATTAATCAATTTCAACTGGTTGATCTTGCTATTCTCCTTAAAACGGATTATTTTAAAGGTGTTAAAGGAATTGGACCTAAAACTGCATTAAAATTAATTAAAAAATATCTTAATCTTGAAAATGTTATTTTTCAAGAAAGAGATAATTATGATTTTTCAGAGCTTAATTTAGAATTAATAATGAAAATAGGAAAATTATTCTTATTACCATCTATTTTTGGAATCTTTGGCAGATATTCAGATATCGAAAAAGTTTATTACGATTCAAGGATGGTGCATTTGGAGTGGCTTTCATGCAATCCAGAACCCTAAGTCTCACAATATTACTCACTATTTTCTTTTGATAACATTTTATAAAGGAAAAGGTGATAGAAATGTAAAACTTTAAAATTACGAAGTACTGTTTAGCGGCTGGTAGTTCAATATTACTTTTCTTAATTAATAGAATATAATCTATATTACTAAATTCTCTATCTCTCTATATTTATATTAATAATTATATTCACTAGTATTAGGAATGGAGAACCATCCTAGATTTCCTAATTATATATTAGGAAATCAATCTCTACTACAATTATGTAGTAGAAACAAATTTAGATTTCTCTATAAACAATAACATTGTCGAAATTTTTGATTATGGGGTATTATCCCCATAATCATTCTCTTTTTCTTTCAAATTATAATAATATTCATTTCACTTTTAATTTTTTAAATTCTACTATTTTATTCCAAAAAGAAAATAATTTTTAGAAATGATTTATTTTTATAATCATTACAAATAAATAAAATATTGATTTGAAAATGTCTGAAGTTGAGAAACCATTTACAATAGAAAGTTATTTGGAAAATATTCAAAATAAGAAATTAATTGGAACTAAATGTAAAGATTGTGGGGAAAAGTATGTTCCAGTAAGAAAATTATGCAAAAAATGTGGTTCGACTAATATGGAATGGATGGAAATGTCTGGTGAAGGGACATTAGCTGCATTTACAAGCATTACTGTTGGAACTCCTTTCTTTGTGGAAAGAGGATATGGAAGAAATAAACCTTATTGTTTTTCTGTTGTCACCCTCAAAGAAGGACCTATGATTAGTGGTCAATTAGTTGGTGTAGACGAAAGTAAGCCCGATACCATAAAAATTGGTATGTCCTTAAAAGCTAAATTTTTAGAATCAGAATCTAATGGCAAAACTCGAGTAGATTTAGGTTTTGAACCACTTTAATTCTGCTTTTCATATTTTCTTTTCTATATGAAGATATTTTAATATGAAGTCCTAATTAAAGGTGATTTATAATAAAAAAAAAAAGTCATACTATTTTATTAGTATCCTTTTTAATTTCGGGACTTTTTTTAATCATACTTTTTAATACTGTATTTACAACTCCCCAAAATTCTATTAAAAATATAGATATAGAACTATCTTTTAATAGAGATAATGCATATATCTCTGTTAAGAACCAAACAAAAGATATTGGAAATAGAATTCCTGGAACTCAAGAACATCAAGAATGTATTGAATATTTTATATCAGAATTCAATAAAATTGATTCAAACCTTAATTATTATTTTCAAAATTTTACTATGAATCCTCAAGATAATAATCCTATAAATTGTTCAAATCTCTTATTTAAATTAAATGAGGGAAATAAAAATATAATTATATTAGGTGCTCACTATGATTCGAGAGCAAGAGCAACTAAAGATATCGATCCAAATTTACCCGTTCCTGGGGCAAATGATGGTGCTAGTGGTTGTGCGGTTTTATTAGAATTAGCAAGAGTTCTATATAGTAGAAGAATAAACTTAACATGTGAGATTTGGTTTTTATTTATTGATGCCGAAGATCAAGGACTAGATTACTCATATGGAATTCCTGGATGGCATTGGTGTGAAGGATCAAATCGATTTGTTGATAATATTTATAATTTTTATAACTCATCAAACGAATATTTTGAATGTATGATACTTTTAGATATGGTTGGAGGAACTGGTTTAAGATTTATGAATGAAGAATCTTCTACATCATCATTATTAAATGAAATTTTTCAAATAGGAAGACAATTAGGGTATACTTCTGCATTTCCAAGTTCTCCTGAATCTAATAGAATAATAGATGATCATGTACCTTTTATAAATTATGGAATTCCATCTGCAGATCTTATAATCAATTTTCTGAGTAATTCCAATTGGCCTCATCATCATAAAACTAGTGATAATCTTACATACATATCAAATACCAGTCTTATGATAACTGGTAGAACAATAGAACAATTTATTTATAATAATTTCTATAATCCTTTTGAATATAATTATCAAGGAAATTATCCATGGATAATGGATTCAATTTTTATTGACTATAATATATATTTCCAAATAGGAATTATTTTTATTTTCATAATATTCCCTATTATTATCTATTCTATGAAGTATTTACCTTCACAAATTAGATAATAAATCAAAAGATTTTAATACATAATTATTTCGTTTTTCTTAAAATAATATAAAATAATAAAAAATCTTTTTTTGAATTGATAATTAGGACATGTGTTTATTGATAATATTGATATAATTATGAATCTCAAACTTTTTAATAAGGCTACAAGAAAAGAAAAGAAAAAAACGCCTAGATCAAAAAAAAAAAAGATTATTATTACTATTATTTTTATTGCAGTATCCATTTCAACACCTTTTATTATTTGGGGGATTTTACAATTAGCATTAGGGACCAATATGCCAATGACAGTTGTTGCATCTGGATCTATGGAACCAAATCTTTATGAGGGTGATTTAGTTTTCTTACAAGGAAAGAATCCAGAATATATTAAGAATGGAACTGAGATAGATTTAGCAGGTGATATTATTGTTTTTAATACAAATGGAGTATGGGCTTCTCCCGTAGAGTATCCTGTTATACATCGTGTAGTAGATAAACGAAATAATTCGGGGACGTGGGAATTCTTAACGAAAGGTGATCATAATGATTATTATGATGGTTATCCATTTGGATATTGGGTACCTGAACAAAAAATAATTGGTGTTGTATGTGGGGTTATACCAAAAATCGGTTGGATTAAACTATGGTTTGAAAGATCAGGTATACTTATGACTGTTCTATCTATTGGATTATTAATACTAATAATCAGTATTATTTGGGACGTGATAAAAGAAAAAGAAGAAAAAAAAGAAGGAATAGATTCGAAAACAGAGTACGATTTCAATAGGGAAGAATTAAACAACAATACTTCGGAATTTTAAAATAAATCACAAATTATCTTTTTTTATAAATACCTTTTTTGATAAAATTTAAAAAATTTTCAAAATTTTTAGTCATAACTCTGCATAATAAAAAATTGCAGAAAATAACTATAGTAATTTTAGTTTTTAAAATCGTGAATTACTGTAAAACACAATACAATATAACAAATAAAACTGAATAAAACAAACAATTACATTAGAGGTAAAAAAAAAATGGCTAATAAAGAAGAAAATGCTGTATTTGTTGGAAGACGCCCAACAATGAATTATGTAATGGCAACTATGATGATTTTAAATAAAGGTGAAGAATGTACAGTCAAAGCAAGAGGGAGAGCTATATCTCATGCTGTTGATGTATGTGAAATTTTAAGAAATCGTTTTCTCAAAGGAACAGAATATAAAGATATTCGTCTTAGCACAGAAGTGTTAGAAGGAGACAATAGTAATACTAATAATGTTAGTTCAATTGAAATTGTCTTAGCACCTCCAAAATAAAGAAAATAGATTTTCATTTATGCATTAATACATTCTACTAGTGTTAAATTCGACTTTTTTTTTCCTTTCATTTCTAATTATTGGTTATATCTTATAGATTAATCTTATTAAATGCCGGAGTTTCATATCTTGGATTTGCATAAGGTCAACTTTTAAAAAAAAATACTGATATTACTTCACTTAATTTTTTTTATAGATCTTGTTTTAAAAAAATATTTCTTTATATGATTGAAATTATAAATATTAAAATAATACTATTTAATCTACATTTATAATAATTGTATAAATGCAAAAATAATTATATTATATTTTTATAAAAAAGCATACAATAAAAAAAAAAAATTAACTTGGTATAAAAATGAATAAATTATCTACAATGGATAAAGTATTTTTAGGATTAACAAGGCAAGGAAATATTCCTTATACCCCTATGTTCTCTTTTAGAATTCGTGAAAATATAGATTTTGAAATTCTAAAAAGTGTATGTAAAGATATATGGAATCTATATCCCTTTCTACATAGTTATATTAAATATAAAAAAAAAGATGCAGAATTAGAAGAAAAAGAATTTGATATATCTAAATTTCTTTTTTATAAAGAAGAATCATCTTTTTCTGTTGAAGAATTCTTTACTAATTTTAGTAATTCATATTTCAATCCCATTTCTGATCCATTAATATATTTTTATCTTATAAAAACGAGTGATAGTAATTACTTAATTATAAGATGGCACCATTCTTTATTTGATGGAATTTCTGCATTAAAATTAATAGAAATTATATTAATAGCATATCTTAATAAAAAAAATAATCAAAATATAGATATACCAAAATTAGAAAGAATTACTATTAGCGAGTTAATTTCTCGTTATAGTAAATTTCGAAATGGTCAAAAGATTCCTTCTAAATTTCTATTTAATTTAAAGGCAATTTCAAATTTGCTTTCTATTTTAAAAATGAAATTATTTAAAACTACTGAAGGTCCCTTCAATAAAGGAGAATTTGATAGAGGGAAGGTAATATATTCTTCACTTAAATTAGATAAAAACATTACTGAGAAATTTAATGAATTAAAAAATGAATATGGAATTACTGAAAATGACATACTTATCGCAATTATTTTTAAATCATACTTTAAATGGCTTTCAGAGGAATCAAAATATCAAGCTAGACTTACTCTACCTATGGATATTCGCCCAAAAAAAAAGAATAATTTATTAGGAAATCTTATGATCCCTATTTATGTCTTTTTAAAGGAAAAAGATCTTAAATCAAAACCATTTTTACTCAAAAAGATTAAAATCCAAATGAATAAGAATAAGGATTCCAATGGACCGATATTTGCCCAAGTATATTTAGATAATAGAGGTATTTCATTAAAAAAAATTAATAAACATACTAAAATTAGCTTTAAAGTTGCTAATATTCAATTGAGTAATATGGGAACAATAAACCATAGATTTAATGAAGTAATAACTAATAATTTTAAAATTATTGAATCTGAATCTTTAATCCTTCCTAAACCTAAATTAACTAGCGTTTTAACTACTATAAAAACAAATAATATAATTAATATAGGTATAACCTATATACACGAAATTATTTCTTCTGATAGAATAAAGAGCTTTTTTAACATTCTTAGAAAAACTATTCAGGATATTACAAAATAAATTGATAGGTAATTTCTATTCTATCAATAATATCTAATGAAATATTTTTTTTTTACATAAGTCTTCATCTGACTTAATTCTCTTTTTGATATAAGAAATATGCTATATATTTTAATTCAAGATTAATTAAATAAAAAAGATTTAGAGTTTAACTTCCTTTGATACTAAAAAAAAAAAAATTATTCTTTTACTTTCTTTTCTTTCTGTATTATTTTTTTAAACCAATTAGGTAGCATCCAAGCATTATAGTATAAAAATGCACTTAAGATTAGTATTAATTTCCCTATTATCATTACTGTTATATTTAAATAACTCAGAATTTCAAATATTCCTCCAAGAAAGAATGAAAGAGTGGATAAAATCATCAGTTTCCCTTTTAATTTAACGTCTATATTTTCAGATTTGATTGAAATTCTCCCAATTAAAAAACCTGTAACTAAAA
Organism: uncultured archaeon; assembly: GCA_964491005.1. Taxonomy (GTDB): domain Archaea; phylum Asgardarchaeota; class Lokiarchaeia; order Sigyniarchaeales; family SOKP01; genus JAFGOA01. Next base: position 6,859 of record CAZBEU010000198.1, read on the forward strand.
TAAAAACCACCATAGATGCATGATAAAGTGTCAATATAAGATTATAATCTTCATCTATAGGAGGGATAAAAGTACCAAGTTGATTTGGATCCACAATTAGGAAAAATAAAAAATAGCTTTCCATCAATAAACCATAAATAACAAAAACAAGCAAGATATGTTTTTTATATGGTTTAAAAACCAAATCTGTAAATGCTAAAAGCCAAATCATAACAGTTATTGGTATAAAGAAATTACCAATAAACA
>CAZBEU010000199.1:0-2052 GCA_964491005.1 uncultured archaeon
AATTCATCCACTTTAGCATAAGCTAAAGCAGTGACAGTATCAGCAGCACCATAATAAATTGCGATACGTCCTGTATCAGAATCCACCAATGCTGAGCATGGAAAAATTACATTAGGTGTATCTCCAACACATTCATATAAAGTTTGAGGTGACATCAAGTATGGCTCAGTTCTGTAGAGTATGTTCCATGGTTTTTCAAGATCTAAAAGAGCTGCTCCCATGCTATATGTAAATCCATTACATGAGGTTAATACGCCATGATAAATCATTAACCACCCTTCATCTGTCTCTATAGGAATCGGTCCGGCTCCAACTTTTGTTGATTGCCAAGTAAATGGAAGTGTAGCCATCACATGTCTATGATATCCCCAGTGAACCATATCTGGGCTTGTACTATAAAAAATATCTCCAAAAGGTGTATGTCCATTATCACTTGGACGACTAAGCATTGCATATTTGCTATTAATTTTACGTGGAAATAAAACACCATTTCTATTAAAAGGTAAGAATGCATTTTCTAATTGATAGAATGTTTCAAAATCATTTGTATATCCTACTCCAATTGTAGGCCCGTGATAACAATTGCACCAAGTAATATAATATTTATGATCTAATTCAACAACTCGAGGATCATATCCATATATAAAATTGTTAATTTCCTTATCTTCACAAATGAATGTGATCGATTTATTATCTATATCCCATGAAAGACCATCTTCACTAAAACCTCTGTGTATTTGCATTTTTCTTGATTTAGTATCTGCTCGAAAAACACCTGCAAATTTCCCTTTATATGGCACTATAGCACTATTAAAAATACTATTAGATGATGAAATAAGGTCTCTTGGAATTATTGGATTCTTTTCAGACCTCCAAATTACATCATTACAATTTTTTGGACGATCTTCCCAAGGTATATTTGGAAGAGTATCTCCTACTATTTTTGTTTTTGAATTAGTTTCCATTTTTTAAAAATTCCTTTAATTCATAATTATTTAATATTTTTATATTTGAATAATATCCGTTTTTAATTTAAAAGATTATATAATTTCTGAATCTCAAATCCCTTTAAAATAATGATATCAGATCTTCAAGAGAATTTATAAAATACCTCTTCAATAGAATGTCCTATAATATCAATATCATTCAAATTAGCGATACCGAGACCTCTTTTTTCTGCTATTTCTAAATATTGTAGATGATATCCAATAATTGCACTTCCTACACAATCAACTGCAATAGGATCTTCTCCAGCTATTATAAGATCCATTTTTATTGGAGATCCTCCAATTTCATTTCCATCAGATCCTATAATTCCATCTATAATATTAAATTTCATTTTAGATCTAAAAAATGATGTAAGTTCAGCAATTTTATAATGAATATTTGAATGCATAATTCCTTTTGGTAATAAGGTACCCATAAGATTTTTCATAGTTAAAGTTGTTTCTGCTAAACTATGTGTTTTAAGAGAAGGTACTGAGATAATACAACTTGCTTCTATAGCTGTTTTAGCTAAATTTATTAAATTTAAAAAGTTGGCATTTTTAATTTCGGCATTATTTATTCTTTCATCATTATTTAAATCTGCAACTCTTATTCCATATTCTTCTAATTCAAAAACATTATTTGTTTTCATAGTAGATGCTGTAGTCCCACTAAATCCTCCATCAGCTACTATTATTTTATTGGGAGAAACCTCTGCCTCCTCGATAAGATATTTTATTATCCCTTTTAATATATTTGTAGATGTTACATTCCCTGTATCAGAATAATCATTACAAACCCAATTAGGATTTATAAGAATTTTTGACTCTGAATTAGTTATGATCTTATTTAGTGGAATTTCTTTTAATTTTTCCTTAATAAAATCTTGAACAGATTCATCAACTTTTTTCTTAAAAACATAAACCATTGTTTTCATGATTATTTTTGTTGTTCCCGAATTACAATTCTAATTGTTTGTATATTAGTATATTCTTGAATTTTATGATTACTTTTTATATAGGGATGATTTATATCATCAAATTTATATATTTGAAAATTTAAAAA
>CAZBEU010000200.1:0-1710 GCA_964491005.1 uncultured archaeon
GGTATCTTTACTGAAATGGTCACTGATAATTTCCAAACCTTTGGTTTAGATATTGATGAGGAATACATCTCTGGTTGGGATACCAATTGGGGAGTATGGGAAAATCCAATTGTTGATAAAGATTATGATCTTATGATGGACTGTGGTGGTGCTCATAATATTTTAGAACCTATGCTTTACTATAAGAAATTACAAGATACTCCAGGATGGGGTTCTAACGTTACTGGATGGTATAATTATACATGGCTCAGTCTCTATAATTCATTAGAAACTGAAGATGATCCAGTAGTTTTTGCAGATACACTTGATGAAATGCAAGTTATTTTAGCAAAAGAAATACCTTCAATTCCATGTTTCGTTAATGCTTTCTTATATGCATATGATTCATATTATTGGGAAGGTTGGACAAATAAAGACAATAATTACCAACAAGTAATTACTACAGCTACAAACGATCAATGGGCTGCTAAAGCTCAATTTATCCTAAATATGAGAGCCACTGGAAGAAAAGACGCTGGTATCCCATGGACAGGATTAGAACTCTTTATGCTAATTGGTCTTGTTTCCACAATAGTTCTTGCTGGATATAAGATAAAAAAAGCTAGAAAATAAACAAACAAATAAACTCTTTTTTTTTTTTTAATATTTCTATTATTTTTAATTTCTTGTAATATATATGATTAAATTCGTAATAAGCTTCGAGATATTATCATAAAAATAGATCATAATTTGTAATTAAGAAGTTATTTCTTTCAAAAACACTAAAATAATAGTATTTTTATAATTAAAAATGCCCACTGAAAAGTTTTTTAAAACACTTTTTTAACGGCATTCATCAATAACCTAAAGTATATAACTTTCTATTTTAACTTTTAGATAAAAGAGATAAATCATTAGTGAAAATAACTCTAAATACTATTGGTAAATATATATCTTAATTTCTACTAAAGGAGAAAAAATAGATGGTAGATATATTGAATAATTTTAGATAAAAAAATAAATTAAATTGATATAATCTTTTTTTATAGAAATATATTATTTTAGTTTAATATCAATATCTCATTGAATTAAAAAGCATTTTATTAGATTTCTTTTAAATTAAGATTTAGTAGTAATATTAAAAATATATGGTAATTTATTTATATTAAAATATTTTTTTAATTGAATAGAAATGAATTCGACAGAATTAAAAGTTATTGATAAAGAAAAAGTTGAAACAATTGATCAGTATAATACGGAGAAAACTGGTTTTCAAAAACTTATATCAAATTCTTTCATAAGACTAATTTTAAAGAAATTTGTATTCTATTTCGTAGTTTTTTTTATAGCAATTTCATTGACATTTCTAATCCCGAGAATCGCTAATCCTGGTATTTTGGATTATGTAGGTAATTTGCCTTATGGTACTGCTGAACAAAAAGAGTATTTACACGATCAACTCGTAGTCTATTATTCATATGGTGAACCTTTGTGGGCACAATATATTCAATTTTTAAATCGATTTTTCTTTCATTTTGATTTAGGACGTTCTGCTATGGACGATACACTACTCATGCCTGTTGTTGAGGTAATTAGTCGCTCACTCCCATATACTTTATTATTAATTGTCCCAGTATTAATCACATCCTTTTTCATAGGAAATTGGGTTGGAGCTTGGGTAGGATATAAAGACTCAATTGCAAGAAGAATTGTCTATTGGATCTTTATGAT
>CAZBEU010000201.1:0-5739 GCA_964491005.1 uncultured archaeon
AAATCTTTTGAACGAAATTCATTGTGGCCCGTGTGAATGAGAATTATTGGATAATTATGTTTTATAAAATTATAATTTGGTTCAATCTGTAAATTTTCTTCTACTTCATTAGCAAAATAGGGATCATAAATAGAAATTGAAGCACCATATTGTTTTAAATCATTTAAAATGGGAAAAATTGGTGAAATTTGAGTATCTTTAACATTAGGTTTATAGCTAATTCCTAAAATTGCTATTGGAGTTTCTGAAATCGGTAGTTTTATTTTGTTTAGTCCTTCAAATATCAATTCTGTAATATAAGCTGGTTGTCGTTGGTTTATTTCTGTGGCCAATCGTACTAGGTTTGGTGTAAAAGATACCTTATAACCGTCTGTTATTAAAAAATAAGGATTTGCGGGCAAGCATGGACCTCCTACACCAGGTCCAGGGTAATGAGGAAGAAAATTATATTTTGATTTTGCACCTTTAAGAACCTCCATATAATCAATGTCTAATAATCTTGATAATTGGGCAATTTCGTTTGCAAATGCGATATTAACTACACGAAATATATTTTCTATAAGTTTAACAGAATTAGCTGTTCTAGGATTACTGACTTCAATAATTTCTACACCAAAAATATTACGATATAACGAAGATACGATTTTTTGAGCAAATACATTACTAGCTCCTACTATTCGAGGGATAGTTTTAAGATTTTTAATAATATTACCTGGATCAGCTCTTTCTGGACATGACGCCATCCAAAAATCTTTATTTATCTTTAAATGCGATATTTCTTCAATTAACGGGATTCCTATATTTCGAACATAAAGTGGTGATACTGTTGATTCGATAATTATTATCTTATTTTTTATAACATTTTTTAAATTCCCTATTTCTTTAATAGCTTCATTCATTATCCCATAATTTGGGACTTTTTGGTCAGTTATAGGCGTCGGAACACAAATAATTACGATATCCGCTAACGTTATGTATTTTTTAAAATCAATTGATGCTATAAATTTGCCACTTGTGATAACCTCATTTAGAATTTCATATAGATTTGGTTCATCTAATATGAACTTAATAGGTGGATCTCCACCTCCTTGATTAATTTTTTCTACATAATCTGGTTTGATATCAATACCATAGGTTATATACCCTGCTTTCGCAATCATTAGTGATGTAGGTAGACCAATTCGTCCTATCCCTATGACAGCAATTTTTATGGTTCTATTATCTATTTTTATCTTCCAATCATCTATATTTAGAGGTTTATTTAGCCCTGTTTCTTTAAAATTAGAATTCTCTTCTGCATTCATTTTAGATATTATAATCTTTTTGTTATATTTTAATTAATCTTATTAGTACTTTCTATTAATAACTAATAGCTATTCATATAATATTTGATATATGAGTGATAAATTTAGCATATAATAAAAATGTATAATTTTTCGATAAAAACCAATAAACCTAATAAGTTAATCTTATAGAATTTATTAGGAAGATCTTTAAATCTATATTTGAATTATCTTAAAGGATAAATTTAATTTTAAGATGATAAATTCGAAGGATTGAAAAGAGAATTTAAATTTCATAAAATATATAGTATCAATCCAATCTATGCAATTAAATCTTAAAGATTACTTAGATCGTTTAAAATAATTGATATTTTATAAAATAAATAATTTAATTACAAAGAAATAAAAGAAAAAAAAAGATACAGCTTTTTTCTTTATAAACAAGAGATATATTTTTTGTAAATCTTAATTTTTACGGAATATATCATTTTAAAGGATAGAAAAGAAGAGAAAATTCATGATAGATAAAAAAAACCTATAAAAAAGAGAATTTATAAGACCTAAAATCTGTTAATTTCTTTTCTTGAAAAATTCATTAATTTTTTTAACTATTTTTTATTATTTTTAAAAGATTACTATGTATAAAATGAAAAAGTTTCTGCTACTCCCCATAGCATGTTATATTATTTGGAGTCTTCTTGCATTTTTAATTTATAAAGATGTATATATTGGAGGAGATTTTTTAGTTTATTATGATGCTTCAAATAGGTTCATTTTTGATATAGGTAATTTATATACAGAAAAATATTATTATTTACCAAATTTTACCATGGTTTTAAGCTTTTTATCATTAGTTCCATATGAATTTGCTACAGCAATATTCTATATAATGATATTACTAGCTGGAATAGGTACGATTATAGTTTTAGATAGTATTCTTACATTGAATAATATAACAAATATAAAAATTAGAATTGTTTTTTTATTAATTATATCAAATGGATACATTCTTTTAAGGGCTTTTGCTTTATTGAATGCAAAACCAATCTCTCTTTTCCTATTTTTGCTGGTAATCCAAAGAGAATTGAAATATAACAATAATGAATTGAATAAGAATCTAACTTTCTACTTTATACAATCTTCATTCCTTATATTCGCAATCTCTATAATCCCTAGTTTAGTTTTTATCATATTTATTTATCTTTTTTATAACATTGATTATAGAAAGATTTTTGAAAAAGAACAACTTAAAAAATATGGTATTTTCATAGGTTGTTTTATTATTCAAAATATAGTATTTATTATTTTTCCTAATTTAATATTTGGCTTCTTAAATGGATTCAATAATGTATTTATATATACATCAGAATATACATCAATCTCATATGAACAAATACTAAATTTAGGTGTTTATACTCCAGTACCTCTTGATGCATTAACGGTTTTCTGGATTACATTTTTGAATATAAAAATAGACTTATCAATCTTAACAGTGGTTATACTTTGTGCAACAACAATTTTACTTATTTATAAAAAATCTATATCAATTGAAGAAAAATTTGGAATCTTTGCTTTAGTTTCTTTATTATTCAATGTCATTCTGATTCGAGCAGCCTATCTTTTATTTATTTCAATGCTTCCTTTGCTTTTTATACGTTATTTTAAAGATAAGAATGAAAAGTTTGTTTTAAAGGATTTTATCAAAGAGGATAAATTAATCTTTATTGGATTAATATCTATTGTAATATTATTTTTCATTCCTCAAATGTATTTTTTGGTAACAAAAATTCCTATCATAACCAACATTCCTATAGAATTTATTCTATTTATTAGACCAATTCTATATATTGTTATACTGCTAGTTTATTATTTTTCAAGAAAAAAAATAATTAATAAAAAAATATATTAAATCAAGTACTTTCTATTTATGCAATTTTATAAATATTAATTATTTTTTATTTTCTAAATTATTTTTTTCTGATTTATATTTAAATTTAAAGAAGTAATATATATGTCTGATATTGAAAGAATTGATGGAAGGAAATATAACGAATTAAGAAAATTAACAATTCAACGAAATTATTTGAAATATCCTGAAGGTTCTGTATTGATATCTCAAGGAGATACAAAAATTATAGTCACAGCTTCTATTTCAGAGTACGTACCAAGATTTCTTGCAGATACTGGAACAGGGTGGATAACCGCCGAATATAATATGATTCCAAGAGCTACTCAAAACCGAAATAGAAGAGACCGAGATAGAATGCATGTGAAAGGAAGGACTCATGAGATTCAGAGATTAATAGGGAGAAGTATCAGAGCAGCATTTGATTATAAAAAAATTGGAGAGCGTACAATAAATATTGATTGTGATGTAATACAAGCAGACGGCGGGACTAGATGTGCGTGTATTACTGGAGCGTTTATTGCTGTTTTTGATGCAATTAATTCGTTATATGATAAAAATCTTATATATAATTTTCCAGATTATAAAGTGATTGCTGCTATTTCATTGGGAATTATTGATGATGAAATTCTGCTGGATTTAAATTATTCGGAAGATTCTCAAGTTGATGTAGATTTTAATCTTATAATGAATGAAGATTTAGAATTACTTGAAATCCAAGGAACCGCGGAAGGAAAGGCATTTGATAAAAACCAACTTAATAAATTGTTAAATATTGGAGAAAAAGGTATTCAAGAATTAATAAAAATACAAAAATCAATTTTGAATCTTTGATAACTGAAATATAATCACAAACAAAATTATATTAAAATTTAACTATATACTAATTTTTTAAATTTTATGAGGGAAGTAGAGAAAATTGAAAAAAGTTTTAATAATCTCTCCTAAAGCTTTAGAGAATGGAAGAGGTGGTGAAATTTCATCCTTAGAATTGGCTTTAGGATTAAATGACTTTTACAGTGTTGCTTTTTTAGATACAAATATTATAACTGAAAAGAATGCTACTTCAAAAAAAAAAATAATGAATAAGCTTAAAGCGATAAATAATTGTTATCGAATTCGATTTGCGACTTTAAAGTTTTTTGGGAAGCTCTTTACCTTTCCATATCCACAGGATATAGTAAAAATGTATAAAATTATCAAAAAAGCAGATTTAGTATATTTTTCTATTTTCGATATTAAATTTACTTCTATAATACTTTTATCAGGTTTGGTTTTCAGAAATAATAAATATATTATTGGATATCGAAAACCATTACATATCAATAAATCATTTTCTCTTTATAATTTAAAATATCGAATTTCAATTTTATTTATTTCTTTATTTAAAAAAAGAGTTTTCCACCATACAATTTCAAACCATGCAAAGAAATTCCTTAAAAAATTTTACTTGCCAAATAGAGTAACCCACATCACTCATGGTATCGATCTAAATACATATTTTGAAGATTCTATACCATTAAAAAGTAGTGATACGTTAAATTTTTTATATATTGGATATCTTGATGATATTCATAAAGGAACTGGAATTTTAATAGAAGCAATTGATTATTTACTGGAACATAATAAAAATTTAAATTGTTTTTTTGATTTTTGTGGAATGGGACCTTTAGAATCAAACTTAAGAAATCTTGAGATAAAATACCCTAAATATATTAAATTTCATGGATATGTTGATACTGAGGAAGTACATCGATATTATAAGAAATCTGATGTTTATCTATTTACATCACGTAAAGAACCATTTGGTAGGGTCTTAATAGAAGCATTGAGCGCAAATGAATTGATAATTTGTAGTAATACTATTGGTTCAAATGAAATATTAAAAGGAAAAGATTTTGCTTTTTTTATTAAGAATTTAGATTCAATTGAATTATCAAATAAAATTCTTGAAGTATATAATCTTTGGGACGAAAATCCTGACCGTATAAAAGAATTACAAAAAAAAGCAAAAGAATATGTTTTTAAAAACTATAGTCTAAAAAATGAAATAAAACAATTTAGAGAGCTTTTTGAAAAGATCGTAAAATAAACTTAGTCTCTTTTTCTATATTATCAACATTAAAATATCAAATTATTTATTCATATAATTTAGATACTAAAATTATGAGGGAATATAAAAATCATATTAATATATTTCGAGTATAGCAAGAATTTAGTTTAAATTATCATAAAAATCTTGAGTTTATGTAATGATAATTTCAAAATCAAAAGCGAAATAGAAGAATAATAGGTAAGATACTAATAAAAATTATTTTAAATCATTGTTCATATATAATTTTAAATATAACTTAAAATAATTAATATATTTAATAAAACTAAAAAAAAGACCTTGTAAAATGAAAATTGCTCTTATAAACACACCATACATTGAAATTTACGGGCCCATAAAAACAGCAGCCGGTATATATTTTCCACTTGGCCTAGGCTATGTAGCCTCTGTCCTAAGGGAGGGTGGTCACGAAGTCGTTTTCATAGACCCAGAGGCAC
>CAZBEU010000202.1:0-2047 GCA_964491005.1 uncultured archaeon
AGAAATAATTGATATTAAAAAGACATCAGGCATTATAGGGTATCTAAGAGGCGGAAATGCTGCAAGAAAAGGGGAATTAACTGAGATAAAAAATCTCATGAAAAATCCTGAAGATTATGAATTAATAATTATTGGTACTCCAATTTGGGGCGGAAAAATGCCTCCTGCTACAAGAACATTCTTAATACAATTTAAAGATAAATTGGATAAAGTTGCTTTTTTTTGCACTCAAGGAGGATGGAATGGTGGTTCTAAGCTTTTTCAAATTATGTCTGAAGTTAGCAAAAAGACACCTATCGCTACATTAGAAATAGGAAGAAAAGAACTAAAGGAAAAATCTTATGATAATAAAATCACAGATTATATCAGTCAATTAGAAAAATAATTATTTTCCCATTAACTCTGAAAATTCTTTGAGAATATTACTGTAAATTTCTTGATAATTTTTCTTAATTTCAAAAGGTCGAGTTAATTCTTTGACTACTTTCCTTTTTTTTCCTTGTTCTTTTCTTTGTGTTGTTTGAATTTTTAGATTATTTAAAAAATTATTATTCATATCAACCATATTCAATATCCTCTTTTTTATTTGAAAAAATATATTCTTATTATTTAATATAAAATAACAAGAAGTACTTTATAAAGAGATTTGGAATAATTATGAAATTTTTTTCAAAAACAAGCTAATTTATCATTTTTTTATACATGATCTAGAATATTGGAATCCTCTTGAAGATAATTTGAATCAAAATAAGCATCATGTTTTTCAATACGTATTTTATAAATATAATCAAATATTAAAAGAATGCTTAGATGCCATTTTAATATGTGAGAATTATAATTTAATTCTTGTTTGATATCAAAAAAGGAAACTCCTGGATTCTGAACAATATATTTGAAAATAAATCGTCTTTTTTTAATTGTTAAAATATCTTCTCTAACTAAATAAGAACCTTCAACTATTATTTTTCTTTTTAAAAATGATAAAAAAATATTTTTAATTTGATTTAGATCAAATTTAAGGTTATTTTTATTGAATTGATTTTTAATATAAGATAACGCTTTATTTAATTCAAAAACTCTATTTTCATTAAGATAATGTTTTATTTCTTCATAAACTAATTTTTCCTGGCGAACTAATCTAGAAGACATTATTATCATTTCCCTTTTTAAATAAAATTAATAATTTATTATTTTTGCGATTGGTTATAATAATCATTAAGCATTTCTTTAATGATTTTCTGTCTTTCATCCGGTGTTAATACAAGCATTTCTTTTATGAATGTTTTTTTCTCGAAGTCATCATCCCAATCTAGTTTTTCAATATTTTCAAGAAAATCTTCTTCAAGGATTGTTATCCTTATATCTTTAAAATGATCAATTCTTTGTAAGAGTTTTTCTTCTTCAAAAATATGTATAAGTCTACTATTATCTAAAACATCTACTTCACTTTTTATAAAAACTTTATGCTCTTTTGGCTGTTCATGTAAAACCATTTGAGGAATACGTCTTTTAGGTTTTTGCCTTGCTAAAACATATACAGAACCTAATAACGTCATGATAATACCTAAGATAATTATAACTACTATTATTAATTCATTTGGAGGATGTATTATAGATGGTACAGTAGCACTAATTTCATATGAAGGACCACTTTGATATCCATTTATATCAACAGCAATGATTTTATAATAGTATGTTACTCCTGCAGAAACATTTGTATCAAGATATTCACTAACTATCGTTTGAGCTAAAAATGTTGATGAATTTGGAGTAAAATTCTGGTGAATACTTCTATATATTAAATATCCCACTACATCAATTTCAGTATTATCATCCCAGTCTAGGAATATCTCTGTAGAATTTACTATTGGCGTTGAAACACCTGTAGGAGATGCCGGAGCCGATGAATCATTATCTGTTGTAGCATTGACTTCATTTGATGATGGGCCAATATTGAGACTATTATCAACAACCCTTACAATATAATAATAGGTTGTATCTTCATATAACATTGTATCCAGATATTCATTTATAAAAGATTCTCCAA
>CAZBEU010000203.1:0-3852 GCA_964491005.1 uncultured archaeon
GTGTACTGAAGGTGGTTCAGCATATATAAAAGAACAACATGAGGAAAAACATTTCGATCGTATTGTTATAGCAGCATGTACACCTAAAACTCACCAACCAGTATTTCATGCAATTTTACAGGAGTTAGGTCTTCCTCCTAGATATTTAGAATTTGTAAATATTAGAGAACATTGTAGTTTTGTGCATCAACAACGGAAAGAACAAGCCACTGAAAAATCAATTGAATTAATTAAGGCAGGAATTGCTAGAGCTCGTTTATTAGAGAGTATAGCAACAAAAACTGTTCCTGTAAATCCTGTTGGATTAGTAATTGGAGGTGGTATTGCGGGTCTTTCGGCAGCTATAGATTTAGCTAATGCCGGTATTAAAGTTCATTTAGTCGAAAAAAATTCTACTATTGGAGGGCGTATGTCGCAGCTAGATAGAACATTTCCTACAGATGATTGTTCAATTTGAATATTGGGCCCAAAAATGCTCGAAGCTAATCGTCATAAAAACATTAATATTCTTAGTTTTAGTGAAGTTGTCAATGTTGATGGCTATATTGGAAATTTTAAAGTAAAGGTAAATCGTAAAGCTCGATTTATTGATGAAAACAAGTGTACTGGATGTGGTTCATGTACAGATGTATGTCCTATTTACGTTCCAAACTATTTTGATGAAAATCTTTCTGCAAGAAAAGTTATTGACAAAGCATTTGCACAAGCAGTTCCAGCAATACAAGATATTGTAAGAGAATCTTGTGTAGAGTGTTTTGCTTGTGTTGATACGTGTGAGAATGATGCTATTGATTTTAGTCAACAAGACCAAATAATTGAAATCGATGTGGGAACAATAATTATTGCTACTGGGTGGGACCTTTACAAAGGTGATGATTATGGATATGGGATATATGAGAATGTGATTAATCAAATTGAACTTGAACGAATTATCGCTCCTAATGGTCCAACATATGGTCATTTAAAAAGGCCATCTGATAGAAAGCGACCTACTAAAATATTGTTTATAAACTGTGTTGGTTCAAGAGATGTCAAGAAAAATGCTTATTGCAGTGTTGTATGCTGTAATTTATCATTAAAAAATTCGAAACTTATTAAATCAGAATATCCTGATTCGGAAATTATATGTGCTTATATTGATATGAGATGTGCTGGAAAGGGTTATGAAGAATATTACAGGAGATCCAGAGATGCTGGAATAATTTTTATTAAAGGATTAGTTGGAAGTATTCAAGAAGATTCTTTAACCAAAAATTTAATTGTCAATTTTGAACCAGTAGGAACAGATACAATCCTTAAAATGGAATTTCATATGGTCGTTTTATCTTCAGCTTCTTTACCATCTCAAGGTACAATAGAAATTGCTAAAGTACTCAAGATGGAGAGAAGTCCTGATGGATTCTTAAAAGAATTCCATGCTAGACTTGATCCTATTAGTACTAAAGTACCCGGTATATACATATGTGGTTCAGCTCAAGGTCAAAAAGAAATAGATAAGGCTGTAAGTCAAGCAAAAGGAGCAGCATCTTCAGCTTCTATTCCTATGAATAAAGGAGAATATACTATGGAATTAATTCGAGCTACACCTACTGACGAGCGTTGTGCAAAATGTTATAAATGCATTGAAATATGTCCTTATTCAGCAATTTCTGTTAATCAAAAGGGAAATTTAGTTGTTGATATAATAAAATGTCGAGGTTGCGGTACTTGTGCAGCAAGCTGTCCTTCAAAGGCTATAGAATTAACATACTATAGAGATGATCAATATATGGCATATATTGATGAATTACTTCCAATTAATGATTAAAGGAGAGGAAAAAAAATGACTGATAATAACGAAATAAAGATCATTGCTTTCTTATGTTGGAAATGAGGTTATGGTGCTGGAGATATGGCGGGAACAATTCGTGCACAATATCCTCCATCTCTGCGAGTAATATTAGTTCCTTGTACAGGTAGAGTTGATTCTGACCTTGTTATGAGGACTTTTGGTAGAGGTGCTGATGGCGTCTTAGTTATTGGATGATATCCACATGAATGTGACTATGAAACGGGTAATTACTCTGCATTTCGAGAAATTGAATATATTAAAGAAATTCTGAGAACTGCAGGTATTGATGAAAAAAGAATAAAGATGGCATTCTGTAGTGCTGCTGAAGGTCAGAAATTTCAAAGAGTGGTAACGGAATTTGATAAGGAAATCAAAGAGCTAGGCCCAAATCCAATAAAGATTGATACACAAATGAATAAATAAATGTGTTCTCTAATGAAATAAGATTAAAAAATCTAGAATCTTATCGAAGAAATGGTAGCACCATTATAATCACATTAAAAATAAATATTCATATATTATTTATGAATATTTTAAGACGAAATAATGAGTTTTAAAAAATATTATATTAAATTATAAAAAAAATTGAGTTGTAAGGTTGTGGAATTAAAAGCAGAATATCTAATTAAAGAAAAAGATTTTCCTAAATTACTCAATACTTTATTAAAAGAGAAGTTTGTTGATAAGATCATTGGTGCTAAAGCGAAGGTTGATAAAAAATCAGGGAAAGTAGATAGATTTACAATTTCTCCAGAATTATGGGATGATCCTAAACAATCAGAAAATTTTCCATTAACCAATCTAATCGCTTATGGTTATGCAAGGACAGACTCTGCTGGAAAATTTTTACATAAATCGGTTGATGGAGCTAAAAAAGAGAAAATAGGTCTTATAGCTAGACCTTGTGACACTCGAGCATTAATAGAATTAGCTAAAATTAAACAAGTTAATTTGGATAATCTTTTTATTATAGCGTTTGAAGATCGTGGAATGGTATTAAATATATCGAAGGAATTTAAAAAAGATAAAAATATTGATCCTTCAAAAATCATAAAAGAAAAGATAGAAGATAATAAAATAGTCTTTTTATTCAAAGATGGAAAGACTAAAGAAATTAAAATTAATGTTGCTGATAATTGTACAAGATGTATCAGAAAAATTCCAGTTATTGCAGATATTACAATTAGTGATGTAGGATTATCTATTGAATCGGGAGATCTTATTCTGAAAGTTTATTCTGAAAATGGAAGTAAATTAATAGAAAAGTCAGATTTGAAATTTAATAAACTCGATAATAAAATAAAAGTAATTCATGAAGAGAAACTAAAGGAAATTTTAAAACAATCAGAAGAAAAGAGATCCAAGGACTTAAAAGAATGGCAAGAATTATCTCAAAAAGAAAAACTCGACAGATTAAACAAATGTACTATGTGTGGAATGTGCATAAATAGTTGTCCAATATGTTTTTGTGTTGATTGCATACTAAAAAAGAAGAGAAAGGCAAAGAACATAGATAAAATAACATATCAGCTAACCCGCATAGCTCATGATGCTGATCGGTGTGTTGAATGTGGAAATTGTGATAATAACTGCCCAATGCATTTACCTTTATCTTTATACTTCCAATCTCTAAACGATGTTTTTAAAGAAAAGTTTAAATATTCATCAGGAGAATCTGTTAAGGATATTCCATTTAGAAGCGCAAATGCAATCAAGGAAATGGAATTAGAAAGATAGCTCTTTTTATATTTAATTTTTAATATTTATTTTTATAATTTTTTCTGTATTATCTTTACTTGGGGAAAAATAAATGGATTTTAACAATAATTATATAAAAATTCATAATAAGAAAAAAATTATGAATTTATTTATTAATAAATATGTAGATAAGAGTTTACTAAAGAATAGAATTTTATTATGGAATTCATTAAAAATTGATGTAAAAAACTATCCTCTTGATACTCTTAATAATTTAAACATAAAAAAAAAAAAGAAAAAATCTTATTATATAACGAAAGAGA
>CAZBEU010000204.1:0-4680 GCA_964491005.1 uncultured archaeon
CTCCCAGCATGCTAGCCACTTGTCCAATTGATAGAAATAATGCATTCATGTGGATACTGTGTAGTTTATCATGAAAAACCACGAGATTTTGTTGTAATGTCCAAGTTTGTTCAAATATTTTTCAACTAGTGCTAACTGTAATAAATCTTATATTATGGATTTGGTTTCCTTTACCAATTGTAGATAAATGGAATATATTTCCGGCATTTTGGATAGGATTAATAATTGGGATTGTAATAATCATTTTTGGAACAACTATCATGATGAAAGGTGTAAAGGATGCTGGTGCTGAGACCTATACTCCCCTCCGAGAGGGGAAAATGCATGGTGGGATCTATAAACATATTCGTCATCCGCAATCTACTGGCGAAATTCCAGTATATTTATCTATAGGATTGTTATTGAATTCTTGGTTTATCTTAGAGATTATTTTTATTTTTTTGATTATCTATATTCCACTTATGATATATATTGAAGAAAATGATTTAATCAGACGATTTGGAGATAAATATAGAGAATATAAAAAAACAACTAGTGCTTTGATCCCTAAAATTAAATAAGATAATTTTTTTTATTTTATTATAACAGGTTAAGAATTTTAGGAATAATTTTTTATACCAAGATTCAAATTTCTAAAATTTCAATTATTTTCCAAAAGGTTTTAAATATTATTCAAAATTTTAAATTAATATAAGAATATAAAAGAGGATAAAATATAAAATGAAAGTAAAAATATGTAAAATTTGTGGAGAAGTAATTAAAGATAATAATCATACATGTTCTAATTGCAAGGCTAAAGTTGATTAACATAACTTAGCAAAATTAATTCTAATTATGGTTCTAATACAAGAACCCTAATCATTTTTGTATTTATATTAATTGATTCTGTGATTTTTGATATTTCCTGATATCTTAATTTTTAGAAATAAGGTTCGATAATATTAACAAAAGTTATTATTTACTGTATATTTTTAAATTTAACTTAATGTAACTATTTCTAGTATATAAATGCTGTTAGAATTAAAAGGAGTTACTATCCCTACATTTGATCAAAAATGTAACATAGTAAACAATATTAGTTTTGGTGTTAAAGAGAAATCTATTCATAGTATTATTGGGCCTAATGGTTCTGGTAAATCAACACTAGCCTATTCAATTATGGGGTTGCCAACATATAAAATTAGCAAAGGTCAGATTCTTTTTGATGGACAAGATATAACAAATATGAATATAACAGAAAGAGCAAAATTGGGAATAACATTAGCTTGGCAAGAGCCTGCAAGAATTGATGGTTTAACTGTATTTAAGTACCTATCACTGGGTATTAAAGATAAATCGAATCTAAAAGAAAATGTTATAAAAGCTTTAAAGACTGTTAATTTAGAACCTGAGAGATATTTAAACAGGTTTATTGATGAAACTCTGAGTGGTGGAGAAAGAAAAAGAATAGAATTAGCAGCAACTATAGCTATGAAACCTCGACTTATAATTCTTGATGAACCTACAGCAGGATTGGACCTTATTGTTATTGAAGATTTTTTAAATATTTTCAATAGAATAAAGGAACTTGATATGACAATTCTCCTAATAACCCATAGAGAGGATATTGGAATGGTTTCTGATTATGCTACACTCCTCTGGAGAGGAGATGAAATTATGACCTCAACCTTTCCTGAAGTTATGATAAGATATTGTGCAAAAGCAGGACTAAAAGAATATTGCAAAAGGACAGTGTTTCAAGGTGAAAAGACTACTTGTTTCGATGCGGATTATATAGACAGAATTTTTCGAGAGGAGGAATCTAAATGAATAATATCGAATATCCTAAAGAAATTTTGAAAAGTCTTAAAGAATATAATATTGATATAAAAGATTTTCTTCCTGGACATGGAAAAGGAGCCAAATTATTATTGGATTTTAATAAAATTAAAGGAATGGAAGAAATTGATGGGGTAATTCTAAAAGGAAAAGAAATACAAAATGGTATAATTGCAGATATTATAATAAAACAAGGTGTTAAATTAGAAGATCCTGTTCATTTATGTTTTGGTGTAAATAAAGAAACAGGAGTTCAAGAGATTTTTCCAAGAATTATAGCTGAAGATAACTCTGAAGTTACTATACAAGCACATTGTAGCTTTCCCAATGCTACTGGTTTAATACATAAAATGTATGGTCATTTTTATATAGGAAAGAATTGTAAATTTAATTATACAGAGACTCATTATCATGGTGAGAAGAGTGGTGCTATAGTTGCTCCTGTAGCCCAAATATATATTGGAGAGAACTCCATCTTTGAGAATAATTTTACTCTTACACGAGGTACTGTAGGTAAAGTTAAGATATTATTAGATATTTATGCCATGAAGGATTCTACAATCCGTTCTACTGTAAAGGCTTTTGGTAGAACAAAAAATGATTCTGTTAGAATTAGAGATTCAATTTTCCTTGAAGGGGAAAATGCTAGAAGTGTATTAAAAATGAAAGCTGCAGCTCAAGAGGGAGGTGAAGTATTAATGTATGGTGTAACTGAAGGAAATGCTCCTAAATGTAATGGACATGTAGAATGCAATGAAATTGTATTAGGAAGGGGTTCTATATGTAGAGCAAGACCTTTTATCAGAGCTACAGATCCAGAAGCAAGTGTGAGTCATGAGGCAAGTCTTGGTAGATTTCCTCAAAAGTGGCTTGATGAATTAAAAGCAAAAGGATTAACAGAAGAAGAGGCAATACAAGTTCTTATAGAAGCAATGTTAGGGGAATAAAAAAAATATTTGGGAAAAAAAAAAATGAAAGAAAGATCAAAATTTAATGAATATCGATTTTTAGGAAAAATTGTATTAGATGATATTCAACCATGGTATGATTTTGCAACAAATAAACCTTGGGATAGTCCTGAAGTTCCTTGGGTAATTGATAATAAAGTGCGAAGACAAATTTTAATATTATTATCTCATTCATCATCAAACTTTGAGGAATTATATGAAAAGCTTAATTTTACTCCAAAACCCTTAATAATATCTGAGGATGAATATAAACCTGGTGTAAAATATCAGTGGGGTAAGCAAACACTTGAAAACCATTTATTAAATCTTGAATGGTATGGTTTGATTAAAAAAACTGAAAACAAATATGAATCCTTAGTTCCTATACTTGATTATGATGATAATACCAAACTTGATGAATATATTTTAAAATTTATTGATAGATGGGCAATAATTATAAAAGAAATTAAAGATGAAATAGATAAAAATTTTAATTTTAATAAAAACATGGATATTAATATCTTATCCATATTAATTGAAAAATCGGTTGATAAACTATATAAATATTTAAAACAAGAAAAAATTCTACCAAATATTCCTAATATTAAAATATTTTGGGCCGAACAACTAAGGAAAATAAAAATGAAGGATTGGTTAGATAAAAATTTTTAAAATTTATTCTTTATCTATTTTATCCATTAGTACATTTACTTTATTAAAAATTTTAAATTTCTCTGTTATCTTATTAATATATTTGATTCTCATTTCTTTAGTATATTCTAAAAAGATTATTACAGGTAATCCGGAAAACACCACTATGATAGAAAAAGGAATTATAAACACTAATAAAATAATCTGTTCTGCTATTTCTGCATTACTAAATTTACAAATGTAGTTACTAAAAATTGAAGATATGTTATTACAAGTCCAATTCCGGCATAACCTCTAAGTATTGTTTTATACCAATTCCCTATACTTCTAATTTCTATAGGATCAACAAAATCATCAACCTTCTTTTTATTAGAAAAAACAATTCCTGAATTTAAAAAATACCATACAGGAGAATATAAAAGTAATGCAAGGAATAGAGTAAGCACAAAACCAGCTAAAAATGTATTAATAAGTGTAAACCCCTCATCTATAGTACCCCGAGCTAAAAATATATCTTTAATTGTTTGTGGGATTGTATTCACAAGTAATAATGAAAAATTAGCAGCAATTAGAGAAGGAATAAAAAAATCATATTTATTTTTATATTCTTTATCTTTTGGATGATTATATATCCCATATTCCATGTTTCTTCCAATAATATTTTTATAAATAAAAAGATAGAAAGGATACATTACATATAATCCAAAAATACAACCAATTATCATACAAAGAGGGTAGAAAATAAAAATTACGATTAAATATTCAACTGAAGAATTACCAATTGGAAGATAAGATACTAATTGATCACCACTTTTGATAGATCCTGATACAACGCCAAATATTGTTACTCCAATTATCAATGAATAAAATATCACCATAAAATAGAGTATTTTTCTAATTCTACTTAATGTCATGAATTTTGTATATAAGAACTTTCATTAAAATTTTAATAAAAAAGAATTTTTTTTAATTCAAAAAAATTTTAATCTGACATATCATAACTATATATCTATGAATATAATCCGTTCATTAATTGATATACATTTAAAAATAAGAGAATATAAAGCTGCTTTTTGTTTTCTTTTCTTATTTTGGGTAATAGGCTTTATAACTTTTTTGTTTACTGAAACTACAGAAAACTTTCTGAGTATTTTCTTAATTTCTTTAGGAATACGTAGTTCTTTAAAGGGAGGAGATTTTGCTGGTTTTTATTCATTAATGTGGCCAATACTGTTAGAAGTAATTGTTTTTGGTTTTATTATTG
>CAZBEU010000205.1:0-2264 GCA_964491005.1 uncultured archaeon
AAATTATTAATCAACAATTTTTTTATGAAAACAAAAATGGTGATCTATTAAATGGAACATATAGTGGAGTTTCACTCAGAAGTATACTTGAAGAAGAAAATATTTTAACAATTGGAGCTGAAAATTTTACTTTTATTGGTAGTGACGATTGGAATCCTGGAGCTACTTTTGGAATGTTAGATATACCCTTAGTTATGTCTAGAGGATATAATGAATGTATCTTAGCTTTTGGAGGAGATGATTTTGAGGTAGATGATGGACCAATTCGGTCTATTATAAATCAAACCGCCGTCCCATCGGGATATCGAGCAGCAAGATATTGTGTTAGTGATTGTGTTAGTGTTGTTTTTGTTTAAAAGAATAAATACATTTTTTTTACTCTTTTTATTAATATATTATATTTTATTGAGAAAATCAAATATTTGAAAAGTTTTTATAATACATATCGTTATGTTTAAATATTCTTATCGAAAATAGTTAGATCTGCGAAGGATGGAAAAAAAAGACATATTTGTTGGATTATCTTTAATCTCTATAGTAATGTTTGCTGGAGTAATAGGACTCTTTTTTTTTTTACCAGATGATAAAAAAATTAATAATAATGTTGGTTTACCATTAGATTGGTCCAATGCACCAAGAGAAGCATCAATTCAAATAAATAATCAAACAGATGTTTTTAAGATAACCTTAAATGATATTTTAAATGGGATAGAACTAGCAATTGAGGAAGAAGAAGATAATTCTGGAGTACAAATTAATGAATACAAAGATGTAATTTATTATTATACTTTTTATCATCAAGCTTTAGGAGTTTACTTAACTGGAGTAGATGTTTTAGATTTATTAGAGAAATTTGATACTAATTTTGCAAATAAAATAAGTTTTTCTTCAAGTTATACGTCTCAACAATTCTATCTAACTAGTAAAGACATTATAAAAAAAATGTATGAAGGTTCGGAGGATCCACTTATTATTGTTATTGCTGCGAATGGTGAATGGTTAGCAGATTCTTCAATTGGAGAAACCTATGGAAATTTCTCAATTTTAGGAAAAAATTGGGCACAAAGTATTCAAAGATTAACTAATATCGAAATTATGAGTAACTGGACTATTCCTGTAGAAGTAAATGGAGTTGTAGAATATATTATTGATCCTTCAAACAGGGATTTTAATGAATTCACAGCTAATTATTCCTATGATAGAAGTGATTGGTGGAATTTTAATCGTCAATATTGGGGGAGAAATATATCTGAAATAATTTCTCATACAAATGCTTCTGGACAAGATTATGAACTTCGAGTTCAATCAGCAGACGGGATTATATCACCAATAGAGGATAATCGCGCATATAATAGAACAGATGTTGAAGAAGGAATAATTCCTCCTTTTAGTTCAGATGATCGAATAAATGGAACAATATATTCACCTCCAGTTCCAATGTATCCATCTGATCTCCTCATGAATTTAGTTTATAAAGATAGAGAATGGGGAGAAACAGGGCAAGGTATTACGGATGTAATATGGCCTTATGAAAAAATGTGTGGTTATCATCGAGGACCATTTTACTTGTTAGTTCCAGGGCGACCAAGGGCATTTTATATAAAATATATAATAAAAATTGTAATTACATTTTAATATCAAAATTATAAAATAGAATAAATAACTCTCTAATATCTGAATCTTAATATGAAATTATATAAGAGCATTTTATTTGTTATATTATTTTTTAACTTGTTTATTGTTACCCCAGTTTCTTATAGCTATTATGGTGAAGGTGATTGTAAACATTATCATCCTCTTACATTATTAGAATTACCATATGATAAAGATGCAGAAATAATTTTAGATGGAAAACCAACAGAATCTTTTTGGACAGAGGATACTAATGCTCATGGTAAAACTATTATCCCATTATCAAGTGATATAACTTCTCAAAATTTTTTTATTATTTATTTAAATACAACTTTCATTAGAAATCAAGATTATTTATATGCTTATTTTGAATGGAATGACAACACAACCCTTCCTTTTGGAGGAAATTATAATGACGGGTTATTTATATGTTGGAATATCAATGTCCCGAATTTTAGTGCATATTTTCCAAATGGAATGGAAACGAGTGCGATGGGAGGAGGGAATGTTGATTGTTGGAGTTGGCTTGTGAATATGGATTCTTCTAATAATGGAACAGGTTACTATTGTCAAGATTTATGCTTTGGAGAAAATGGATGGTATTCACCAAATATAGAACATGAAGATATTGA
>CAZBEU010000206.1:0-2288 GCA_964491005.1 uncultured archaeon
ATTTACAAAAAAAATTCGTTATAGAATTGATTGATAGCGATGTTATGATAAAAAATAAAAAGATGTTTTATGTTAATGGAATTGGAATAATTGTTACTATTATATGTTTTGCAATACTCCCGAATTTATACTTGACTGCAATATTAGCCGCAATGATACTGGTTATTGCAAATAAAGGATTCACAAAAAAAAATATGAGCCAACTTTTACGTGTTGTAGAATGGGAAATTATATTCTTTTTCATATCACTTTATGTTGTTGTGGGATGTTTACTAGAAGCGGGATTTCAAGATTTATTCCGAGATATTCCTTTTAATACGTTAAGTCCCTTAGTATTAGCAATTATTGTTCTTTTAATGGTGAGCGGTATTAGTGGTGCAGTAGCAAATACACCAACAGCATTAATCTTTATAGAAATAATAGGTCTTCTTCTTACTCCTGAAGTTGACGGAGGATTTGGTCTTGGTGCATACACAACACCATTATTGTTTGCATTTATTATTGGAATTAATTTAGGAGGAAATTTTCTGGTTCAAGGAGCGGCTTGTGACATGATGACATTGAAAATTGCTAAAGATTCTGGTGTAGAGAATCTGAATTATAAAAGACTTGCAAAAACTGGAGCATTATTTGCCCTTATCCATATCGGTCTTTCTATAGTATATACCATAGTCCTTACTCTCATCACTATGTTTATTGGTTGATATAATAGACTGATCAAAAGTAAAAGTAAGAAAATATACAATTTTTAATTTCATCGCTATTTTTAAAATGATTCTAAAAATCAATTTTTACTCCAATAAAAATAATGATAAAAGAAATTTATCTAAATTCAATTCTTTCAAGAGTATTAAATTACTAATAAGATAACTAAAAATATTTTCAGTCTTGAAATAATATAAAGTTAATTTAGGCCCAAAACGGGTTTTTAATATTTTTATTACATTCTTAATTAAAGAAATAAGAGATCTTTCTACAACCATCATATCACATCCACTAGGATTAATGTTAATAATATTAAATCCTGAATCTCTTGAAAAGCTGATTTTTTGGAGCTCTTGATCTTCAAAAAAATTAGGATCTGTTTTTATTTTATTGAACATTTCTTCTAATTGCGCATAAATTACGTCTTTATCTTTTAAACTTAAAAGAATATTAACCAACATATTTAAGATCTGTTGGAATATTCCCAAAATATCAAAAAATTCTGCGATTGTAGTGATAGTTTCCGCTTCCTTCCATTGATGATAATACTCATCTATTATTTTCTTAAAGGGGTGAAATTTAGCAATGTTTCCGTCCCATTCCTCTTTTATAAATCTAGCAAAATCATTATTTTTAACATATTCATGTATAAAAGATTGCTTAATGATATTTAAACGTGCTCGTAATATTTCTGCACTTACATCTTTATTATCTGCTGCAACAAAAAGGAGATTTCCTTCTTTTTCTTCAAGATATACCCATCTTAATCCTCCCATTTCAATACTTTCAATACCTTCCTTAAATTCAAAGACAGTAAAATGATTTAGGGCAGTAAGTAATCCTGAGACTAAGTCCTCATTAGCCATTAACTCTTGATAAGCTTGATATACTAATGTGACTCCACTTTCGCTATTTAATATCCAAATATTCATATTAAACTATTTTAATTATTCCTTATACTAAAAAAGATTAATACGTTAAAAAATATTATATTTAATATAATTTATGCTCAGAATGAATTCTATAATTCATTTGATTTACAATAAGATTGTAGATTTCGTAATAGTTCTGATATTTTCCGTCTTAATACGAGTTCACCAGCATCTCCCATTATATTTAAAAAATTACTTGCTAGAGCGAAATTATGAACAAATACTCCAACTTTAGTTTTATTTTCATCGATTGATTTAATTCTAACTCTTGCTTCTAATTTTTTTACATTATCATTATTTCTTACATTTAATTCTATTAGTCTTCCTTTGTCGGGTACTTCTCCTTTATCTTCTAATACTAAATCTCCACTCATTTCAATAGGGATTTTGATTATATCAATTTCATCGACCATTTCACTATGAAATACATTGGGACCGATGAATTCTATTTTAATTTTCTTTACCGGACTTATTTTCTCCCATATTTCTGGATTATAAATAGCTTCAAATAACTTATCTTTATCACAATCGACTTCAACAACTTTAGATATTAATTTATCTGTCAATTAATCATCAATTTTATTTTTTTTTTTAGTAATAAACTATATTTTATTGTATTTTAATTATTTATAAAATATGTGTACCGGGATA
>CAZBEU010000207.1:0-2071 GCA_964491005.1 uncultured archaeon
ATATTAGCAATATTTAAATGAAAAAAGAGTCATAATGAAGTAAATTACTAATATTATTAGTATCAAGAAATTTTTATAGATTATAAAATTAGATCAAACAATTAGGTTTATGTTATTTTTTTTGTTGAAATAATCAATAAATTTGTGATATTACTTTTTTAAAGTGATTTCAATTGAATACTACTAAAAAAGAAAATAAAAAGATTTTTGGGAGAAAACGCGGTGAATCTAAAGAAGAACAAAAATTACCTATTTTTTGGGTTATAGCTATTATATCATCAGTTTATCTTATATCTTGGTTTTTTCCTGGAGCTTTATTTTATTCATATATTTATTATCTTTTTATTCCTAATTTTTTAAATGTTTCTAATTTTTTTTCATTATTTACAGAACCCTTATCTTTATTTACGTTAATTCTTTTTCCAATTGTAATTATATTAGGATGTTTACTTCATCTATTTTTTGCATCGTTGATAGTACGCTTTTGGTGGAATTTAACAGAAAAAAAATCTCCTTCAAAAGATGGTAATATCCCAAGAAATGTAAGAAGTAAAGCATCCAAATTTTATCACCTTCGCTCATTTATAGTTAAGTATCCTAAAAATGCCATTGTTAAAGGGTTATTTCCATGGTTATATAAGAGATTATTTAATTTTATAGGAGCAGTAGAAATTGGAAAAGAAACGACTATCGAAGAACAAGTTGTAGGAGATAGAGCAATTAAAGTTGGAGAAAATTGTTATATTGGACCAAACTCATCAATAACAAGTCATCTTGTTGAGGGTATCTTCGGAAATATATGCTATTTTAAGACAATCTTAGGAGATAATGTTACCTTATCAGCAGATACTCATATAGGCCCTGGTACCAAATTAGAGGATGATTCTTATGTATTTCCTTGGGGAGTCACTCAAAAATACACAAGGAATAAGGGTAAAAATTATTATTTTGGTATGCCAATTCGAAAGGTATTTTCAAGAAAACTTAAAAAATTTTTACAAATAACTGATGAAGATATAGAAAGAGCTGAAGCTTTAACAGAAAAAAAAAAAATTGAAAAAGAAGAAAAAAGGTAAATATATTTGGGAGATAAAGAAGAATTCAATTTTGAAGATTCAGATAATTTTGAGATGGAAGAGGATTACACGATAGATTTCATAACAAGTAGTGCTATATCTAGAATTAACCTAAAATTTCTAATAGTATATATCCCAATTCTTTGGTTTAGTGGGATGTTAGCTCTTGGGTATTGGTGGCAGTTTCAACCACCAGATCTTTCTATATTTCATTTTACAATATTATTATTTTATGTTCCTATTCATCTAATTGGAATGTTTACTGTTTTTACATTATCATGTGTTTTATTTAGTAAATTAATCCTAATAGTGATTAATTTAATACATAAACCAAAAGAAGGAATTTTTTACGCGGAAAAGGGGGATCATGATTTTGAATTTTGGTGCCTCCGAATTGAGATTAAAAAATTAGTTGTATGGATAATGAACAATTGGCCACTTCCATACATAGACATTTTAGCATTTCGATGGTTTGGTACTGAAATTGATTTTTCTAGTCATCTTCATGATGCTTGGTGTGATCTTGAATTTGTAAAATTTGGAAGAAGAGTAATGGTTGGACAAGGAGCGGTTGTTATGAGTTCAATGGTTATAGGTAGATATCTAATTATAAAAGAGGTAATTCTAGATGATTATTCAATAGTAGGTGGGATGTCTACCGTTGCACCGGGAACTATATTTGGAAAAGAATCTATGACAGGAGCATTTGTTCTTACTTCTTTTGATCAAATTCTTGATCCTGGATGGATCTATATTGGAATTCCAGCAAGAAAATTTAAACATAATGTTGATACCGTAGAAAAAAGAACAACGATTACTAAAAAAAATATTGATAAAGAACAAATACTAGAAGTTAATCACGAAATAAATATAGATGATGATAAAAAAAACCTATTATAATAATAAAAAAGAGGAAAGAATAGATTATGTCCGTACCTTCAAGTTTAAGAGTTGGTCCATTTGTTCCTACAATATTGCCTAAAAAAAAATATATA
>CAZBEU010000208.1:0-6139 GCA_964491005.1 uncultured archaeon
CAAGTGAAAGTCTTTCACGAAATTCCATTAATTTTTGCCGAACTCCTCGAATAACTTGATCCTCCATAGAAACGGGAAAATATTTTGTAATTAACGCTTCAGTTCCTTTAAATATTGATTGTTCACCATTCCAATTCAATAAATATTTACCATAATTATTCTCGAAAGATTCAGTAAAGCCAGAAATTCTTTTATGGATTATGGGTAAATCTTTATCACATAACAATGCTACGGTGATATATTTTCCATGATTAAGAATTAATTTTTTATCTTGTTGATCTATTGTGCGCAAGCTTTTTTTACTTCCTGTTGCTTCTTTAATAAAAGATGTTAATGCGGAGATCATACCAGATATGAGTTCTGGATTCTTTGCTTCGATTCCAAAAGAATAGTCATACATTGATATTCCTTCTTTAGATAGTACAAATAAATGACGTAAAGTTTTTTCCCAATGTCTTTGTTTTAAATATTTATGAGCTATATACGTACTAGGAATAGATGCGCCTATTAAAGACATTAAAGCTATGATTAACGTGATCATTTCAGGGGATATATACCCTTCTGGATGTTTAACTTCTATAAAGATTGAATAAAACGCTAAGGCTTTACCATTTGTCCATGAAATATCTATTCTATAAATTCCCACACCAAGATTTGTTGATAGCTCAATTTCTGAGCTATTCAATATCCCACTATACGATATTAACTTACTTGCATTATATACAACTTGACCATAAGGATTTACAAACAGTATACTTCCACTCCCCCCTGATATTGGCTCATTAAATGAATTCCTTATTTCTGCTTCGAACTTGACTGTTTCTCCTAATTGTAAATAACCTTTATCTTGAAATTCTTCTCCAACTTTAATCTTTGAATTGATATTGTTACAATAATTGGGTGATTGATATTTACCTATACATGTTCCTATTCCTAATGGATTTCCCCAAAGATCGAAAAGACCAAAATAAGATTCATTATACAATGTAAATGGTCCAAAAAATACATCAACTTTTGAACCTAATGTATTATAAAAACCCTGTAATTCCCAATCAGATTCATATAAAAACCATAATCCTGATCCATATGCCCCAATATCATAATATTGATACGCAATATTCCATTCAATCACTCCATTTGATACATTAAATAGGCCTGAAGCTTTGATTTCATGTACATAATAGCGTTTAATTTCAATCTCAAGAGATTCAATTGTCTCATTGGTGTATATAGATATACTAACATTTTCTGTAGGTGTATTCTCAAAATTATGAACTAATAATGCTTCATACCCTAAATTACCTGTAGATAAACTTTTTTGATATATTGGCTTATAAAATTCATTATCTATTTTACAAGTTAGATTTACCTTTCCAGGATTAATAATTTTTTTAAAAGTAAAATTACATAACATATCCATCTGATCATCATCGATTATTGGTGTTGAGGTTATTCCATCATATATTTGTGTAAGACCCATATTCTCTTCTGGGGGAATTGTCTTATTTTGAGCCTTCCAAGTATTTCCTTCAAAGGGTATCCATTCTCCATCTAATATTACTCTTCTTCCAATTAGATATAGAATGTTATACTTAGTATCTGCTTCTAATATGTTTGATGTCATATTAAAAGAGATCCAATTATCTACTAGTTTTTTTTCCAGAGGTTTAATAGCAGCTCCAAATGCTGTTGTTAAGTTTTCATCGAGAATATAAACTAAATATGCATAACCAGCTACTACACCTCCAATTATATCGTGAGAAATGTAGAGATTCAATGTTTCAATAGCAAGCAAATCGGATATGGTTGGTGTTGTAAACTCTTGAACCATTATATAGCCATGATCAATCGTTTTTGGATCTGAAGCGTTATTAGCAATATTGAACGTTCCTGAACCATTATATAAATTATATGCACGTATATCTATTCTACTTAGGTTATAATTAAAAATATCGTTATTCATGTTAGTATAGGTATTATTATTAGGAATTATTGCACTTGAATAATTCTGATAATTCCATTGAATTGAATTTTTTCCTATTTTTAATCCCATAGTAGAAATTCCTCCCTCATAAATTCCTGTATAATTATAACCATTTGAAAAATTATTATTAATAGATTTATTTGCAATATTCTCAGAATCCTTTTGAAAACTAAATATCAAATTTGTAGTGGGTATAGTTATCATCATTAATGTTATTAAACATAAAAATAACAATCTTTGGTTATTTCTTTTATTCATATTATTTTTCCCTAAACTAATTTAAATAAATATTATTAAGCAATAATATAAACACAATATGATTATATAAAAACTAACCTTCTAATACAATAGAATATTCTTAAAAAATAGCTTATTTTTTAATTTGATATTTAAAATATATTATTAACAATAATGGGCTAAATTAATTTAAATTGATATAAAAATAAATAATATATTGGCAGTTTTTAATTCTTTCTTCTTAAATACAATTTATTTATGATTAAAATATATATATATTCGATTTATTACATTTTCCATTAAATATACTAACTTAAAAAAAATATTAATGTTAATTTTTATTGTAATTTTCAGTATTTTTAAAATTCACATATTGAAGATTGATAAAATTATTTTTTTGGTAGTAAAAATCAGAATATATAAGAATTTTTAAAAATTATAATTTAGTAGGATATAATTCATCCCATTTATCTAATTTCATTATATTTTTAATATAAAAACATTTAATTTTACTACATAAAAATTGATTAATGTTTACTTTTTCAAGCATTAAACAAAAAATTTTAAATGTTTTTCAATCTAATAAATTAATTAATCATATTTGTGTTATAGCTTTTGACGAAGTTGTTTTAATATGAAAAGAGATTTTGATGATATTGATAAAGATATAATAAGAATTCTTCAAGATAATGCAAGAACCTCATACCGTGAAATACAAGACAAATTAGGTATTTCTATAGGAACAATTCATAACCGAATAGCAAAACTAAAGAAAAATGAAGTTATTGAAGGATATACAATTAAACTAAATAATATGAAATTGGGTTATAAACTCACTTTTCTCATTAGGATACAAATAAAAGGAAAATCCACAGAAGCAATTCTAAGTGAAATTAAAAAAAAACCAGAAGTATGTTCTGTATTTCACACTACTGGAGAACAATCCGCGGCTCTTATATGTAGGTTTAGAGAAAGTGATGATGTACATAATTTTATCAGAGAACTTAATGAAAAAGACAATGTAACAAGAACTGTTTCAAATATGGTATTAAAAGAATATAAAAATACATCTTATGTACAGATCTAAGTATTATTTTATGTACTTTTGAGATTTAATAATAATCTATTATCTAATTCAAATCCCAATCCTTAAGAGATTTAAAATTTTCGTCTTTTTTTAAAATCTCTTTCGTATTTTTATCAAATATTATTGTTATTGTATATGATCTTTTTCTTGAAAAAGCCTCTGCTAAGATAATTTTTACCTTTACATATCCATTTTCATATTTAAATAGTGGAATTATTGCATTCCATTTATAAAAAAAACGATATGATTTACTATATTCAATTGCTTTTTGAAAAAATTCTATCTCTATTGAATCTACATTATATGATTTATGAATTAATTCTTTTGATTTTGATGATAAGATTCTTTTTTTTATTAATCTATAATCGATTACTTCCTCACTTTCTTTAAATTTATAAATCATATAAAAAATTGGATTAATTTCTGGGATAAATAAGCTATTTTTTGGTAATTTATATTGGATATATAATTTAACAATTGCCCTATATCCAAAATATGTTATATAACTCAGGATAAATATATAGAAGAGTACATTAAAAGTGGAGATATTGGCTCTAAATATAAAAAATATAATTAAAATTAGATTATTAACTATAGAAATTGATGCTAATAAAGGGTTTACTGCTTTATCTCCTAGAAATCTATATTCTTTTCTGGTAATTGGATAAAAAAGGGGAATTTTAGATGATGTAAAAAAATCAAGAAAAGTGTGCATTGAATAACCAATAATCCCTCCCAACCATGCAAAAAATATAGATATATTTGGATAGAATAATTTCATAACAAAACTAACACAACCTGTAAATATAATTCCAATGATTATTGAATGAGACGCTGCTTTATGTGAAAACATATAATTTTTTGTTTTTCTCTGTATAGGGTCTAAAATAATATCAAAATCCGGCAAGAATGACATTAACCATATAAAGATAATTGTTTCTGGAGGGACATGTCCTAATAATGGTATTGGAATTAAGATTCCCATCAAAATATGTGTAAAAAAATCCATCTTAAATCAAATTATAGAACTAATATTGGTTTAAAACTTTCACTCTAATTTTTTAGAACTAAAGTATTATTATGTTATTAGAACCAGTATAACTTATAAAGTTCTATTAAGAATCGTATAAAATTGTGGTAACATCAACAATTTTTAACAATTCGGGGAGATAACACCATCGCCGCTATTCCCTTACCAGTGAAGGCTGTGGGAACTACTTTTCTTAAAATATTCATCGCGGCATTCACGTCCGCATTGATCTTGATCCCTTTACTCGATTGAAATAAACCTCACTTGATCCGCTTACCCATGTA
Source organism: uncultured archaeon (assembly GCA_964491005.1). Classification (GTDB taxonomy): domain Archaea; phylum Asgardarchaeota; class Lokiarchaeia; order Sigyniarchaeales; family SOKP01; genus JAFGOA01. The sequence goes on from CAZBEU010000208.1 coordinate 4,623, forward strand.
AGTAGAATGCCTACCTATTGGTTCATTGTCCAATGCAGAACATTTACTTGTATAGGACTCATCCATGAGAAATACGTCTATTCCTGAAAGTCGTGCTTTATATTGAATCATCTTGATTAACTGCAGGTGGGGGATAGACACGAAAGCTTGGTTATTTCTTACCCCGATGTTAGATGCTTGCTTCCATTTCTTGTTATATTCAATAATAATCGTCCCGATATCATTAGTTTTCGAATACTCCATGAGCAATTGGGAGGTTTTATGAAAATAATCTTTAATTTTATTATTCCGCTTTCTTGTCTGAACATTCATGTTCATGGTTTCAATATGAAAGGGATCGACAAGCGATCGGTTGATTGCTCTTACCTTATTATACCATTGATTTATAGATTTTACGATCCCTCCTTTAACCAGAAGAGGTCTCTGTTCAATAGTATTTGCAGTGGTAATAAGGTTATTTATCCCCAAATCAATGGAAAGCACGCGAGTTTTATCCAAGAGAAGGTCTCCTTTCTCTTGATTATAAACTATCTCAATGATATAATAGCTCCTTCTCGGAAGAATTCGTACCTGTTGATGCGTTTTTACTCGTGTTTTAATGAGAGGGAGGCTCACGGGTCTTGGAAATTGGAGGCGTCCATTTTTTATCCACGAATTTTGGTTGGTAAAAATGACCATTAACTCTCCATCCTTTCTTTTATGTGTAAAGACTACACATACATATTATAATTTTAAGTATACACATACCTATTTTGAGAGGAATGAAACTATAAGTTATGTGATCATGAATTTTATTCAGAATTATAGTTGTGAGTATAAGTATAGATTATTGTATTAGTTAGGAATATAATTGTTTTATGATTTGATACCATTGGTTTTATTTCTTGATTCTCTTTTTTCTCTTTCCACCTCTTTATTAGCACAAAAAACGGATTAATTTTAAGAAAGGGATAAAATAATTTAAAAAGAGAGAGTGTGAATAATTAAAGTTTTTTATAAAAATTTATTGAAAAATTGAGATAATATTACTTTTTTTTTTTTTTAATATTTTCTTTATAAGTAGCATTACATTCTCAGAATCATTTGTCCTGTAAGCTTTTTTTAAGTCTTCAAAAATTACTTGCAAAAATGTCACTATGGAAATATTAGTTAATTTAGAATATATGTATCTAATAATCTAGTTAACTAAAATTATTTAAATATTGTTTATTAATAATTTAATAAAGACCCCTATATTTCTCTTTTATTTTTTTTTCCTTAATATGAAATTCTGGACAAATTTTATAGTTTGGAAATTTACATATTAATTCTGTTTGTGGAAGTATGCAACTATAATTAAAAGGGCAGTACAAAATATGTATTTTTTCAAGAGATTTACTTTCAACAATCATATCTAATGAATAATATGGTTATATTTAAATACAAAATTAGGATTTGAATTTCTAATACTTAAGAGATAGAAGGATTTGTAATTTATTATAATATATTAAAATGATCTCTATATCACCAAAAATTTT
>CAZBEU010000209.1:0-1757 GCA_964491005.1 uncultured archaeon
TCTTATTTCTTTATAGATAGTTTTTTTTTCGTTAGCTTCTAAGATTTTTGAATATTCAAATGTACCTTTATTAAAATCTACTAATTCCCCCACTCTAATCCCGTAATTATGATAAATATGAACAGATGCGGTAGCGATTAATAAATCTTTTAAAGTCGGTTTTTTTTCTACTAGTTCAAAAATCTTTAATTTATCTGCTTCTCTTTTAAAATGAGATAATATTAAACCAATTGTTTGAAAATATCTAAAAGTACTTTCAATAGCTGTTTTTTTTCTTTTTATTCCAGTTATCATAATTCTTTTATCCACTCTCTATATACTTCTTTAAAATTATTAGATAAGTTAATCATAATATGACCTTCTCCCCAATATTTTATGTTAAATACTTGAAATAATTCTCCTTTAAACAGTTTCTTTTCCTCACTAGTAAAGATATGTTTAAGTATCAATGATTTAGGAATAGGAATTAATTTAGAGAAATATCTTAATTCATTTTTTCTCATATAATTATAAAAATTATTCTCATTTTTAGTTTTAAGATACTCTATTGGAATATATTCCTGTGAAGATGAACCTATACTACTAGTTAATTTTTCAATTTTTCTTTTTATATATTTTGGAAATTCTGTTTTTATTCCAAGAAAATATTCATATTGCTTAAAAAACTCAATTAATTTTTTTTTTATATCTTCATTTGTTTGTTGAGCTATATAATAATCTAAAAATTCTAAAAATTTGTCAGGATTTTGTGAATCTCTCTCTCTGTCTTCTAAATAACCAATAAAATCATTATAGATCTCAATAATCCTCCATTTTTTTTGAACATTCATTTTTAAGAATATCTTTGAATAATCCTTCATCCAATCAAGAATATATGTTTTCCAAGTTAAGTTGATTCCTGACAATCTTTTCTCTAAAAATCTATGAAACTTAGTTGAAAATAATACAGGATCATTAATTTCTGTGTCTGGTATTTCTTTTAAAAATCTATTTATTGTAGAATGACGTAAAATATAGCTCAATAGAAAATGTAGCTCTTCAGAAAATTTTTTAAATTCTTCTATTGACTTTATTATATTCTTTGAATCATATAAATTGATCTCAGCAAACGACACAATATCTTTTATTTTCAATTCTACATCATTAAAAAAAGGGTCAATAATTTTAGAAATCAACTCTTTAAACGCTTTTAATATAATTGTATCATTAAAATCTCCATCTGTTATCGTAGAGAGAGATATTCTATCTATCTCCTTGAGAATATAGTCATAAAAATTTTCAATTATGCGCTCTCCTAATATTTTCGACGGCTCTGGTTCTTTTAAAAGCTCTATTTTTATGTATTCTAACAGGTTTTTAGCAAATAATCCCAATTTTCTATTTACCAGATATCTAATCTTATAAGTGTTTATCATAGCAATACTATTTGAAACTAATTCCGAAAAATAATTAAAAATAGATATTAAATCATTAGCTCTAATTTTTTCTGATTTAACAACCATTTGAGTTATAAATTTCTTAGTTATGTCTAAAATTTCAGAGAAATTACCATTATCATGGGTTATAATTTCTTTTTCAAATGCATTTAAAATTTGTTCTACCGTCCCTATTTCTCCACTTATTTGAAAATTTTTACTTATTATCAAAAAATTTTCGATATCTTTTTTGTTTTTTAACAATATATTTTCAATTCTTTGTATAATCCAAGATTCTGCTTTTTTATTAGTTTCTATCCCAATATCTTCATTAATTCTTTT